>NZ_QKSF01000007.1:0-202904 GCF_003234045.1 Curtobacterium sp. MCPF17_047
CGGGGGTGTCACGGTGGCCGGCGGGCGGGAGGCTCGGTACCGGACGCGGAGCGTGCCTCCCGTCCGGGGCGCCGGGCGGCAGGACACCCCGCTCAGTTCCGCCGAGGTGTCGCGATCCGTCCCTCTCGGGCGCCCAGAGCGACACATTGCGGCATCTCGGCGTCGGCAGCCGGGGGTGTCGCGGTGGCCGGCGGGCGGGGGCGCGGTGCCGGACGCGGGGCGTGCCCCCCGTCCGGGGCTGCCGGGTCGCAGGACAACCCGCTCACTTCCGCCGAGGTGTCGCGATCCGTCTCTCTCGGGCGCCCAGAGCGACGCATTGCGGCCTCTCGGCGTCGGCAGCCGGGGGTGTCACGGTGGCCGGCGGGCGGGAGGCTCGGTACCGGACGCGGAGCGTGCCTCCCGTCCGGGGCGCCGGGTCGCAGGACACCCCGCTCAGTTCCGCCGAGGTGTCACGATCCGTCCCTCTCGGGCGCCCAGAGCGACACATCGTGGCCTCTCGGCGTCGGGCAGCCGGCGGTGTCGCGGCGGCCGGCGGGCGGGAGGCGCGGTGCCAGACGCGGGGCGTGCCTCCCGTCCGCGGGCTGCCGCGGTCGCGCGACACCCCGCTCGGTTCCGCCGAGGTGTCGCGATCCGTCTCTCTCGGGCGCTCAGAGCGACGCATTGCGGCCTCTCGGCGTCGGGCAGCGGGGGTGTCGCGGTGGCCGGCGGCCGGCGAGCGGGAGGCGCGGTGCCGGACGCGGGGCGTGCCTCCCGTCCGCGGGCTGCCGCGGTCGCGCGACACCCCGCTCGGTTCCGCCGAGGTGTCGCGATCCGTCTCGCGCGGGCCCCCAGAGCGACGCATCGTGACCTCTCGACGCCCTGCGCCCGCGCGCGTCGACGCCCTGCGCCCGCCCGGCCAGCGTGCCCGCCCGCCTGTCCGCATGCCGCTCCGCCCTCCGTGGCCGCGGGGACCCCCGCGCGTAGCGTCCGCCCGGACGACCCACGAGGAGGAACCCATGAAGGCAGTTGTCTGGCACGGCATCGGCGACATCCGGCTCGACGAGGTCCCGGAGCCCACCATCCAGGACCCGCACGACGCGATCGTGCACATCACCCGCTCGGCGATCTGCGGCACCGACCTGCACTTCGTGCGCGGCACCATGGCCCCCATGATCGAGGGCACGATCCTCGGGCACGAGGCCGTCGGCGTCGTCTCCCAGGTCGGCGACGCCGTCCGCGGCTTCAGCCCGGGCGATCGCGTCGTCATCAACTCGACCATCTCCTGCGGCGCCTGCCGGTACTGCCGCATGGGCCAGACCGCGCAGTGCGACGTCGCGAACCCGAACGGACCCCAGGCGGGCACGAGCTTCTTCGGCGGCCCGCAGTCCACCGGCCCCGTCGACGGACTGCAGGCCGAGTACGTCCGTGTGCCGTGGGCGCAGAACACCATGCACCCGCTGCCGGAGAACGTCAGCGACGAGCAGGCGATCCTGCTCTCGGACATCTTCCCGACCGGCTGGTTCGGCGCCGAGCTCGCCGGCGTCCGCCGCGGCGACGTGGTCGTGGTGTTCGGGGCGGGCATCGTCGGCCAGTTCGCGGCCGCGTCCGCCTACAAGCAGGGCGCCGGCCGCGTCATCGTGGTCGACGGGCACGAGACCCGGCTCGCCGCGGCACTCGCGCAGCACTGCGAGGTCGTCGACTACAACCGGGAGGACCCGGTCCAGGCGATCATGGACCTCACCAACGGCATCGGTGCCGACGCGGTCATCGACGCGGTCGGCGTGGACGCGGAACGGCCGAAGCACGGCCCGGCCGCCGTGTCGGACGAGCAGGCTGCCGCGTTCGACGCCGAGGTGCAGCAGGTCGCTCCGGACGCCTCACCCGACGGGTTCGGCGAGCAGCAGCAGTGGAAGCCCGGCGACGGACCGTCGCAGGTCGCGCATTGGGCGGTCGCCTCGGTGGCCAAGTACGGCCGGATCGGGATCATCGGCGTCTACGGCCCGACCGCGCAGTCGTACCCGATCGGCGAGGCGATGAACAAGAACCTCACCATCCGCATGGGCAACTGCGATCACCACTCGGTCACGCCGCCGCTCATCGACATGGTCGCGGCCGGGCAGTTCGACCTGACGGCGCTCATCACCGAGCACGAGGGCATCGGCTCCGCCATCGAGGCCTACGAGGCGTTCGACCGCCGCGAGCCCGGCTGGATCAAGGTCGAGCTGACGGACCTGACCGTCTGACGGTGGTGCCGGCCTGGAGGCCCGGTGCCGGTCCGACGGGCCGGCACCGGGCCTCCCGTGGTCCGGCCGTGACAGCCGGTGCGTGGCTCGGCGGCTCCGTGCGGCTTCCCCTGCACCGATGCGGTTCTCCGCGCAGTTGCCCACACATCGGCGCGACGGTCAGCCGCGGCCGAGGCAGTGCGCCAGGATGGGACGCATGACCGACCAGCGGATCGCCGTCGTCGTCCTCGCCGCCGGGCAGGGCACGCGCATGAAGTCCTCGCTCCCCAAGGTGCTGCACCGGCTCGCCGGCCTGCCACTCATCGCCCACGTGCTCCGGACCGCGGAGTCGCTGTCCCCGGAGCACGTCGCCGTCGTGGTGCGGCACGAGCGCGACCGCGTCGCCGCCGAGATCACCGAGCGAGCCCCCGACGCCCTCCTGGTGGACCAGGATGACGTCCCAGGGACCGGGCGTGCGGTCGAGGTCGCGGTCCACGCGCTCCCCGCCGACTTCGACGGGGTCGTCGTGGTGCTCTCCGGCGACGTCCCGCTGCTCGACGCGCAGAGCCTGCGCACCCTCGTCAACGCCCACGGCGGTGGTGGCCACGGCGCGACCTTCGTCAGTGCGATCGCTCCCGATCCGACCGGACTCGGGCGGATCGTGCGCAATGCCGACGGGTCGTTCGCCGGGGTCGTCGAGCACAAGGACGCCACACCGGAGCAGCTGCAGATCACCGAGGCCAACGCCGGCATCTACGCCTTCGACGTCACCGAGCTGCGCGCCGTGCTGCCGTCCCTGACGACCGAGAACGCCCAGGGTGAGAAGTACATCACCGACGTCCCGGCACTCATCGCCGCCCGCGGTGGCCGGGTGGACGTCGTCACGCTGACCGACCCGTGGCTCGTCGCCGGCATCAACGACCGCGCGCAGCTCTCTGACGCGGCGCGGGAGCTCAACGCCCGGATCGTCCGCCGGCACCAGCTGGCCGGGGTCAGCGTGCAGGACCCCGCCTCGACGTGGATCGACCTCGACGTCACGATCGAACCCGATGCCGAACTGCTGCCCGACACCCAGCTCCTCGGTGCGACGGCGATCGCCACCGGCGCTGTCGTCGGGCCCGGCACCACGCTGCGGGACACCGAGGTCGGGGCGGGCGCCACCGTGAACCGGGTCGACGCCACCCTCGCGGTCATCGGGGACGGTGCCTCGGTCGGACCCTTCGCCTACCTGCGGCCCGGCACGATCCTGGGCGAGCGGGGCAAGATCGGGACCTTCGTCGAGACGAAGAACGCCGTGATCGGCCGCGGGAGCAAGGTGCCGCACCTGTCCTACATCGGCGACACGGAGGTCGGCGAGGACTCCAACATCGGCGCGAACACCATCACGGCGAACTACGACGGCGTCCACAAGCACCGCACCGTCATCGGCTCCGACGTCCGGACCGGGTCGCACAACGTGTTCGTCGCCCCGGTTAGGATTGGTGACGGGGCGTACACCGGTGCAGGCACGACCGTCCGCAAGGACGTGCCGGCCGGGTCGCTCGCGATCAGCTACGCCCCACAGCGCAACACCGAGGGATGGGTCGAGGAGAACCGACCCGGTACCCCGGCGGCCGAGTCCGCTCGGCGTGCGCGAGGCGAATGACACCTTCGACGGTCCCCGTGCCGTCAGCGGTGGGCCCCGACCGGAGCCCAGGACATCGGCCCCGGCGGGTCAGATCGGCCCCTCCACGGGGTCAGGGAGTGAGCACCACACGTGTCCGGAATCAAGACAACCGGCCAGAAGCGACTCGTCCTGGTCGCAGGGCGAGCGCACCCGGAACTGTCGAAGTCGATCGCGGAAGAGCTCGGTGTCGACCTCGTCCCGACCGACGCCCGGACCTTCGCCAACGGTGAGCTCTACGCCCGCTTCGACGAGTCGGTCCGCGGCTGCGACGCCTTCGTCATCCAGTCGCACACCGCGCCGATCAACGAGTGGCTCATGGAGCAGCTCATCATGGTCGACGCCCTGAAGCGTGCTTCCGCCAAGCGCATCACGGTCGTCGCGCCGTTCTACCCGTACGCCCGGCAGGACAAGAAGGGCCGTGGCCGCGAGCCGATCTCGGCCCGTCTGGTCGCCGACCTGTTCAAGGCCGCCGGCGCGCACCGCATCATGAGTGTCGACCTGCACGCCCCGCAGATCCAGGGATTCTTCGACGGCCCGGTCGACCACCTGTTCGCGATGCCGGTGCTCCTCGAGCGCTTCCGCGAGATGCTCGACCCCGAGACGCTGACCGTCGTCTCGCCCGACATGGGTCGCGTGCGAGTCGCCGACATCTGGTCCGAGAAGCTCGGGGCGCCGCTGGCGATCATCCACAAGCGTCGCGACCCGCTCGTCCCGAACCAGGTCTCCGTGCACGAGATCGTCGGTGACGTCTCCGGTCGCTGGTGCCTGCTCGTCGACGACCTGATCGACACCGGCCGCACCATCGCCAAGGCGGCCGAGGCCCTCAAGGCCAGCGGGGCCAAGGGCGTCGTCGTGGCAGCCACCCATGCGGTGTTCTCCGACCCGGCGACCGAGCTGCTGCAGAGCGAGTTCATCGACCGCGTCGTCGTCACCGACACGCTGCCGGTCCCGCCCGAGAAGCGCTGGGACAAGCTCGAGGTCCTGCCGATCGCACCGCTCATCGCCCGCGCCATCCACGAGGTCTTCGACGACGGCTCGGTGACGTCGATGTTCGACGGCGCCGCCTGAGTCCTCGGACGCAGCCGTGGCACTGACCCCGCGGGACGCCCTCGCCGCCCGACTCCGCGCGGCGGGGAGCGTCTTCGCCGAGGACGAAGCCGACCTGCTGCTCGCGGCCGGCGACGGCGACCCGGCGCGGCTCCGCGGACTGCTGCAGCGGCGCCTGGCGGGGGAGCCGCTCGAGTACGTCCTGGGCTGGGCAGCGTTCGACGGGCACCGCGTCCGCGTGACGCCCGGGGTGTTCGTACCGCGAGCCCGGACCCGGGTCGTCGTCACCGAAGCCGCTCGGCGCCTGCACCGGTACGACCGCGTCGTCGACCTCTGCTGCGGTGCCGGAGCGATCGGCATGGCGCTGCTGGAACGGATCGGAGCGCTCGACCTCGTCGCGTCCGACATCGACCCGGACGCCACCGACGTGGCAGCGGAGAACCTCGGCGACCGGGGGATCGTCGTGACGGGTGACCTCTTCGCACCGCTGCCGACCCGGTTCCACGGGCAGGTCGACGTGCTCACCGTGAACGCCCCCTACGTGCCGACTGACGCCATCGGCACCATGCCGCCGGAGGCCCGGGACCACGAACACCGGGTCGCCCTCGACGGCGGCGCGGACGGCCTCGACGTGCACCGGCGGATCGCTGCCGGTGCGGCTTCGTGGCTGCGGCCCGGCGGGGCGGTCGTCATCGAGGTGTCGGGAGCGCAGGCGCCGGTGTCCGCGGGCCTCTTCCGTGCAGCCGGTTTCGCTGCCGAACTCGCCCGCGACGACGAGGTCGACGGCACCTGCGTGGTCGCGACCCTCCTCACCGCCTGACGACTGCGGTCCGAACGTCGCCGCCTGCCGGAACGCCGCCGAACCCCCGAGCGCCGCCGAACCCCCGAGACGCCGGCGAACCCCCGAGACGCCGCCGAGGTCGACGGCGTCTCGCGACTCCTGCGGCGCCGAAGGGAGACGGGGGCGTCTCGCCGGCGCGACGGACCCGTCGGCGGGGACCCGCGCCTCCCGTCAGGACGCGGAGATGGTGACCCCGTGCCAGCCGCTCGCACCGTTCGGAGCCGGCGGCCGCTGCACGCTCGTCTGCACCTCGCCCTCGGCGCTGACCGCGCGGACCTGCACCTCGTGCTGCCCGGCGACCGCCGTCCACCGGTAGACCCACTGCCGCCAGGTGTCGGACGAGACGGAGTCGGCGAGCTCGGCGTCCTGCCACCCGGCGGACCCGACCTTCACCTGCACGGCCTTCACACCGATGTGCGGCTGCCAGGCGACGCCGGCGATCGGGACCCGGTCACCGACCTTCACCGAAGTGCCGTCGGTGGGTGTGTCGATCCGCGACTCGAGCTTCACCGGCCCGCGCTCGGACCACCCGCGGGGCGTCCAGTAGCCCTGCGCCCTCGCGAACCGTGTCACCTCGAGCTCGGTCACCCACTTGGTCGCGGAGACGTACCCGAACAGTCCCGGGACGACGAGTCGCGCGGGGAACCCGTGTTCGGCGGGCAGCGGCGATCCGTTCATGCCGACGGCGACGAGCGCCTGCGTCCCGTCGTCCTGCAGCACGTCGAGCGGTGTGCCGGCGGTGAACCCGTCGATGCTCCGCGAGAGGACCATGTCGGCTCCCGGCTTCGGTCGGGCACGGGCGAGGAGCGACCGGATCGGGTAGCCGAGCCAGAGCGCGTTGCCGATCAGGTCGCCGCCGACCTCGTTCGAGACGCAGCTCAGCGTGGCCATGTGCTCTTCGAGGGGGAGGGCGAGCAACTCTGCCCAGGTGATCTCGACCGTTTCCTCGACCTCGCCGTGGATCTTCAGCGACCAGTCGGCGGGGTCGATCGACGGCACGCGGAGCGCGGTGTCGATCCGGTAGAAGTCGGCGTTCGGCGTGACGTAGGGCGTGATGCCCGTCACGTCGAGGCTTGCGCCGGCCGGCACCGGTGTCGCCGTGGTCACCGGGGTCGGCAGCCGCACGGCCCGGCGGACCGCGGCTGCGGCCTGCAGCGACGCCGACCCCAGCCGGGAGGCGCTCCCCACCACCGCCGCGACCGCTGCGGTGGTCACCGCCCAGCCGATGAACGAGCGACGCTGGACCCCGCCGGCACGGTCGGCACCGGCGGTCGGGACGGCGCGGGCGTCCTCCCACCGGCGGAGGCGCTGCAGCAGGAGTCGGAGGGCGATGATCGACGCGGCCACCCCGAGGACGGTGGGTGCGCCGTCGAAGGTGCCGCTGCCGGAACGGGTGGTGACGGCGAGCAGGGCGAGCACTCCGCCGGCGGCGAAGACCAGGGCGCCGTACGGCGGTCGGCGACGCTCGAGGACCCCGGCGCCGGCGGTGACGACGACCAGGATGACCGTCATCAGTGCGAACAACGCCACCTTGTCCCCGGTGCCGAACAGCGACACCATCAGGTCCTTCGCTCCCCGGGGCGCGAGGTCGATGACCGCCGAACCGACGGCGACGAGCGGACTGCCGGCACCGCCGAGCAGCAGCGCGCCGAGCTCCGCGACGGCCAGGAACGCGAGCATGGCGATCACCCCGACGAGCGCGGCGGCCCAGCGACGGTGCGGGAGGAGGCGCGGGTCAGGCTCGGTCACCCTCGGATGCTAGGTCAGCGCCGCTGGGAACGGGCGATCCGGTGCGGACACCGGTTGGGGGAGCGTTCATCCACGGACGTGCCGACGGAGTCCGCCGCCGTGGCAGGATCGTCACCGTGCCGAGGCGACCGATCCGTGTTCCGGGTCCTGGTCGTGCCCGCGGCGACCGGGAGCGCTGGTCGCCGTACCGTCGGCTCCTGGCCCTGCGGTGGGCGATCGTCGGACTCTGGGCAGCCCTGGTGACCGCGCGCATCATCGTCGTGAACGCCGATCCGGACGCGGACCTGACGGCGTTCGGCATCGCCGAGGTCGCCGCCGTCGCGATCGGGGTGACGGTCATCGTCATCGCCGTCCTCCGCGCGCGGGCCATCGCCCGGCGACGAGCGGACGACCTGCTCGCCGTGGCCGTCCGGCGCGTGGACCCGACCGTCTGGCTGGTCCCAGCGTCCGCCACACCGGAGCTGCGCGGCGCACTGGAAGCTGCACGCCCCGAGGTCACGCTCGCGCAGCACGTGACCTGGGCGTTCGGGGCGACCGAGGCGTCCCTGTGGGAACTCGACGGACGCCGCGCCACCCGGTTGCTCGTCATCCGGTGGAGCCGCGTCGTGCACGTCGGGCTCGAGGACGTCCTGGTCCCCGGTGCCGGGCGACGCACCGCGCCGGCGATCGTCCTGCACTACGTCCGACCGGACGACACCACGGCGGTCGCGACGTTCTTCGTCCGTGCGGCCCCGGGGTCCGACCGTCTGGTCGGCCGCGGCGACCGCCTGGACGAGCTGCTCGCCCGGCTGGCCCGCGAGCGCATCGTCGCCTGAGTCGACCACGGCCCGGCGGACACGGCTCGCTGGACGCCGCCGGCCGGCCACGGCTCGGCCAGGAGCGGGCCGGGTCCGCGCTGCCCCGGACGCACCGAGGGCCCCGTCGACGACGAGGCCCTCGGGCTGCAGCGCGTGCGATCAGTGCGTCGAAGGCTCCTGCTCGACCTCGGGGCGGCCGTCTTCGGACCACAGCGTGTGGAACGTGCCGTCCTTGTCCGTGCGCTGGTAGGTGTGCGCTCCGAAGAAGTCACGCTGCCCCTGGATCAGGGCGGCGGGCAGGCGCTCCGAAGCCAGCGAGTCGAAGTACGACAGCGCCGACGAGAACCCGGGTGCCGGGATCCCCGAGGCAGCTGCGATGCCGACGATGCGGCGCCAGGCGGCTTCGCCCTCGGCGACGGCGTTCGCGAAGTACGGGTCGACGAGCAGGGACGCGAGCTCCGGGTCCTTGTCGTACGCCTCGACGATGCGGTTGAGGAACTGGGCGCGGATGATGCAGCCGCCGCGCCAGATCTTCGCCATGTCCCCGAGAGCGATGTCCCAGCCGTACTCCTTCGCCCCGGCGATGATGAGGTCGAACCCCTGCGCGTAGGCCACGACCTTCGAGGCGTAGAGCGCGGCGCGGACGTCATCGGCGAAGGTGTCGGGCACCTCGGCGATCGACGGGCGCTCCCGCACCGACTCCTGCACCGCAGCGCGCTGCGTCGCGCGTGAGGACACCGCGCGGGCGAACACGGCTTCGCCGATGCCGGACACCGGGATGCCGAGGCCGACCGCGTTCTGCACGGTCCACACACCCGTGCCCTTCGAACCGGCGGCGTCACGGATGACGTCCACGAGCGGCTTGCCGGTGTCGGCGTCCTGCTGCTTGAGGACCTCTCCGGTGATCTCGATCAGGTAGGACTCGAGGTCGCCCTTGTTCCACTCGTCGAACACCTGCACGAGCTGGTCGACGCTGTAGCCACCGACGCGGCGGAGCAGGTCGTACGACTCGGCGATGAGCTGCATGTCGGCGTACTCGATGCCGTTGTGGACCATCTTCACGAAGTGGCCCGCGCCGTCGGTGCCGACGTGCGTGACGCAGGGTTCGCCCTCGGCCACGGCGGCGATCGACTTGAGGATCGGCCCGAGGGTCTCCCATGCCTCGTCCGAGCCGCCGGGCATGATCGACGGCCCGTGCAGCGCCCCTTCTTCACCGCCGGAGATGCCGGTGCCGACGAAGTTGAGGCCCTTCTCCTTCAGGTCGTGCTCACGCCGGATGGTGTCGTGGAAGTTGGCGTTGCCGCCGTCGACGATGATGTCGCCCTCCTCGAACCGGTCGGCGAGCTGCGAGATCACCGCGTCGGTGCCCGTGCCGGCCTGGACCATGATGATCGCGGTGCGCGGCTTCGACAGTGACGCGACGAACCCGTCGATGTCCTCGGACGCGATGAAGCCCATGTCACCGTGCTCGTTCATGAGCTCTTCGGTGCGGGCGTAGGTGCGGTTGTAGACCGCGACGGTGTTGCCTTCGCGCGACGCGAGGTTCCGCGCCAGGTTCGAGCCCATCACCGCGAGGCCGATGACCCCGATGTTCGCCTTGTCGTTGTTCTCTGCCACGTCGACTCCTTCGTGTCTGGACGGCCACCGCCAATCTATGCAGGGCCACGTGTGCTCACCCAGGTCTTCCGCATCCTGTGGATCGCGAGACCCCCTGTTCGTACTGTGGAGGAATGGCCGATGCGACCGTCCTCCAGCCCGTGCTCGTGATGGGGGTCTCCGGATCCGGCAAGTCGACGGTGGGTGAGGCGCTGACCCGTGCACTCGTCGATCGGGGGCAGGCGGCGGAGTTCGTCGACGCGGACGGGCTGCACCCGCAGGCGAACAAGGACAAGATGCACGCCGGCATCCCCCTGACCGACGAGGACCGGCGCCCCTGGCTCGACGCCTGCTCGGCACGCATCGCCGAGGTGCAGCAGTCGGGCTCCCGGTGCGTCATGGCGAACTCGGCGTTGAAGCGCGCCTACCGCGACCGCCTGCGCGAGGACGCCCCGGACCTGTTCATCGCGTTCCTCGACGGCTCGCGTGAGCTCATCGCCGAGCGGCAGAGCCACCGGCACCACGAGTACATGCCGAACTCGTTGCTCGACTCGCAGTTCGCCACGCTCGAGCGTCCCGGACCGGACGAGGCCTCGGCCGCGGTCCCGATCCGCGGATCGGTGGACGAGACGGTCGCCGCGATCCTCGCCGTCCTGCCCTGAGCATCCCGCGCCGGACGGCCTGACCGGCCGTCGGGCCTACTTCCGGCTGAGTTCCGATCGACGGGCGCGGTACTCCTCGGCATCGATCTCGCCGCGGGCGAACCGGTCGGCGAGCACGGATCGCGCGTCGGCGATCGCCCGTCCGGCACCGCGGCGCAGGACTCCGAAGACGAGCGCCCCGATGACGAGCAGGAGCAGGAGCACCGGGAACACGGGGAACCCGTGGGACGGCATCCCGCCGCCGTGCCAGTACGGAGCGGTGGCAGCGAGTGTGGTGAGCATGGGGACCTCCGAGGTCGGTTGCGGTGCCGCGGTCGCGACACGTCAAGGCTGTCGGTCGGGAGGCCCGACCCGCGTCCGCCAGGAGAGCCCACTCCGACCTGCTCCCGCCGGCCCACCCTCGCCCGTTCCTCCACAGGTGGCTACTCCGTCGGGCGTAGTCCACAGGCCCTCCCGGTGCGCGATGTCCTGAGCGAGGCCCGACCGTAGGCTCGCTGCATGACCACCGACACGCGTTCCGACGCCCGCCCGGTGGGTGGACATCGGTTCGCCCGCGTGGGACGGGTGCTGCCGGTGGCGCTCGTGCAGATCGTCGGGACCCTGGTCGCCACCCGGTGGGCCGCCGGCGTCGGTCCCGGTGCCGTCGGTGGTGGTGGCCCACCGTGGACGCAGCGCCTGGGTGACGGCGTCGACCCGGTGTTCCTCGGGCCCCTGGCATGGGTGCTGCTCGTGGGCGGGACCGTCGTCCTGCCCTTCCGGTGGCGGTGGCCGGTCGTGGTCCTGGCCCTGACCCTCGGTACGACGATCGGCTACGCCCTGGTCGTCAGTCCGCGTGGACCGTTCGTCGCGGCGCTGACCATGGCGCTCGCGAACGCCTGGTTCCGCGGACACCGGGTCCCCACCTACGCCGCGGCCGCGGTCGCGACGGTCGTCCTGCCCTCGGCGGACACCCTGACCGGTCGCGCGCCCTTCCCGACCGTCACCACGATGACGCTCTGCCTGGCGTGGCTGACGGTCACCATCGCCGTCACCGAGCTCGTCCGGGTCCGGGTGGCCCGCGCCGCCGACGCCCGTCGTGCCCGACTCGCGGCGGAGCAGCAGCGCGCGGGTGCCGAGCGGGTCCGCATCGCCCGGGAACTCCACGACTCGGTCGCCCACAGCATGTCGCTCATCAACCTGCAGGCGGGGGTGGCCCTGCACCTCGGGGCGGAACTGCCCGAGCAGACGCGGGAGTCGTTGCTGAACATCCGCGACTCCAGCAAGCAGGCGCTCGTGGAACTCCGGACGATCCTCGGCGTGCTGCGAGCCGTCGACGCGCCCTCCGGCACCTCCGACCGGGCCCCGGTCGCCGGCCTCGACCGCGTCCCCGACCTGGTGGACCGCGCCCGCGCAGCCGGAGTGGACGTGGAGCTGCACCTCGAGGGCCCGGTGGACGCCGTCGCCGGCGTGGTCTCGCGCAACGCGTTCCGCATCGTGCAGGAGTCGGTCACGAACGTCATGAAGCACGCAGCCGACCACCGCGCCACGGTCGTTGTCGACGTCGGTGCCGAGGTCGTCGACATCACGGTGACCGACGTCCCGTCGTCCGTCTCGACCGTCGCCGGTGCTCCCCGAGCGGATGAGACGCACCATGGGCGCCGTCCCTCGTCCGGTCTCGCTCGTGCGGCGGGCCCGGACAGCGACGCCGAACGGGTGGACCGCAGCAGCGGCAGCAGTCAGGGCAACGGCCTCGTCGGGATGCGCGAGCGGGCCGCGGCCGTCGGCGGCACCCTCGCCGTCGGACCGACACCCGACGACGGGTGGTCGGTCCGCGCACGCCTGCCCATCGGCGAACCCGCACGCACCGCGACCGTGCAGAAGGAGAGCGACGGATGACCACGCCCGCGACCACCACCACGCCGGATCCGATCCGGGTGGTGTTGGTGGACGACCAGAGCCTCATCCGGGCCGGGCTCCGCGCACTCGTCTCCGCCGAGCCCGGGATGCAGGTCGTCGGTGAAGCGTCCGACGGTGACGCTGCCGTCTCGGTCGCCGCACGGGAGCTGCCCGACGTCGTGCTCATGGACATCCGCATGCCGGGGACCGACGGCCTCGCGGCGACGCGGCGGATCTCCGCGGACCCGGCGCTCGCCGCGGTGCACGTGGTGGTCCTCACGACCTTCGAGGAAGACGACACCGTGTTCGAGGCGATCCGCGGTGGTGCGGCCGGGTTCCTCGTCAAGGACACCGAGCCCGCCGAACTCCTCCGGGCGATCCGCACCGTGGTCGCGGGGGAGTCGCTGCTGTCGCCCGGACCGACCCGTTCCCTCGTCGAGGCGTACGCAGCGCACGCGAAGCCGGCGGCGCTCGCCCCCGAGCTCGACGCCCTGACCGACCGCGAACGCCAGGTCATGCGCCTGGTCGCGAGCGGGCTCACGAACGCCGAGATCGCCGAGCGCCTCTTCGTCAGCCCGGCCACGACGAAGACCCACGTCTCCCGCGCGATGATCAAGCTCGGCGCTCGTGACCGCGCCCAACTCGTGGTCTTCGCCTACGAGACCGGCCTGGTCACCCCCGGGTGGACGGGATGACCGGGAACACCGGGTCGATACCACTGCTCGACGACGTCCTGAGCATCGTCGGTCACCTGACGCCCGACGTCCGTCACACCTGAGCCGGGGCGCCGACCGTGGACACGCGGCCGCCGCCGGTGCCAGGCTCGACACGTGGACGTCGGACGCACCCGCACCGCCGCGGAGGGCCGCCGCGCCCACCTCGAGGAGGAACGACGCCGTGACCGATCCCGCGAACCCGACCCCCGGTGCGACCGACGCCCGACCTGACGGCGGAGGCCCAGCCTCCAGACCGGACACCTGGGCGAGCACGGACCGCGGCCAGCTGCTCGACCGTGCCGAGGTCATCGTCACCAGCCCGGACCGCAACTTCGTCACCCTCAAGCTCACCACCGCCGACGGCGTCACCGGCCTCGGTGACGCCACCCTGAACGGCCGGGAACTCGCCGTCGCCGCGTACCTGTCCGAGCACGTCGTCCCGCTGCTGATCGGCCGAGACGCCAGCCGCATCGAGGACGCCTGGCAGTTCCTGTACCGGTCGTCGTACTGGAGGCGCGGGCCGGTCACCATGGCGGCCGTCGCCGCCGTCGACATGGCCCTCTGGGACATCAAGGCCAAGGTCGCCGGCATGCCGCTGTACCAGCTGCTCGGCGGGGCTTCGCGGACGGGCCTGATGGCGTACGGGCACGCCTCGGGCAAGGAACTGCCGGAGCTCTTCGACTCGATCCGCGAGCACCAGGCCGAGGGCTACCGGTCGATCCGTGTCCAGACCGGCGTGCCCGGGTTGGAGTCGATCTACGGCATCGCCTCGAACCGGACGACCGAGGGCAACACCGGCGTCCGCTACGACTTCGAGCCGGCGCAGCGCGGCTCGTTCCCGGCGATGGAGGACTGGGACACCCGCGCCTACCTGCGGCACCTGCCCACCGTGTTCGAGGCCGTCCGCAACGAGTTCGGCCCGGAACTGCCGCTCCTGCACGACGGGCACCACCGGATGACCCCGATCCAGGCAGCGAAACTCGGGAAGTCCCTCGAGCCGTACGACCTGTTCTGGCTCGAGGACTGCACACCCGCCGAGAACCAGGAGGCGCTGCGGCTCGTCCGGCAGCACACCACGACGCCGCTCGCGATCGGCGAGGTCTTCAACACCGTCTGGGACTTCAAGGACCTCATCCGCGACCAGCTCATCGACTACGTCCGCGGTGCCGTGACGCACATGGGTGGGATCACGCCGCTGCGGAAGACGATGGACTACGCCGCGATGTACCAGGTGAAGTCCGGGTTCCACGGGCCGACCGACATCTCGCCGGTGGGCATGGCCGCCCAGATGCACCTCGGGCTCGCGATCCACAACTTCGGCATCCAGGAGTACATGCAGCACGGGGATCGCACGAACCGGGTGTTCCGACAGTCGTTCACCTTCACGGACGGGTTCCTGCACCCGGGTGACGAGCCCGGCATCGGCGTCTCGCTCGACGTCGACGAGGCCGGGAAGTACCCGTACGAGCAGGCGTACCTGCCCTTCAACCGACTGGCCGACGGCACCGTCCACGACTGGTGAGCCGTTCCCGGGCGTCCCACCGTGGGCGACGGGCAGAGTGGTGACGTGGACTCCGCAGCGCTCGCCGACGTCGCCCGCGACTTGCTGCGCACCGCCCCGGGTGAGTTCGTGGCCGACCGGACGACGCGCCAACGAGCTGTCCGGACTGACGACCGGGAGCTCGCGGCCGCGATCGGGAAGCTGAGGAAGCCCACACCGGCCGCGTGGATCGTCGACCTGCTCGCCTCCGAGAACGCGCTCGACGACGCCGTCGACCTCGGCCCTGCCCTCCGACAGGCCCAGGCCTCCGCCGATCCGCAGCAGATCGCGACGCTCCGCAAGCAGCGGTCCCAGGTCGTGGCGGCGCTCGCCGACGCCGGTGCCGCGCGGGCGGAAGCCGCCGGGCACCCGCCGACCCCCGCCGTGCTCGAACAGGTCCGCGCGACCATCGAGGCCGGCATGGCGGGCCCGCACGCCGGTGCGGCGATCCGCTCAGGACTCCTCCTCCGGCCGCTCGAGAGCGTCGGCTTCGAAGACGTCGACCTGACGGACGCGCTCGCCGTCCCGGACGCCGTCCCCGACGCCTGGTCCGGCAGTGATGCCCCACCGATCCCGATCACGGCCGGGAGGCGCGGGGCACGCCGGTCCCGTGACTCCGGTCCCGCACAGGACGCTCCCGACGAGCCGGACGCCCGGAAGAGCCCCGCCGCCGACGAGGACCAGCGCGACCCCGCAGCCGAGCGTCGCTCCGCACGCGAGGCCGAGGCGGCAGCACGACGGGCCTCCCGGGACGCCGATGCCGCCCTCGACCAGGCGGAGTCCGCCCTCGAGGACGTCGAGGACCGTCGTACCGAACTCCACCGCCGCCGTCGGGACCTCGAGCGGCAGCTCAGCGCCCTCGACCACGAGCGGGCCGACCTCGACGTGGAGGCGGAACGGCTCGGGCAGGAGCGCGACGACGCCGAGGCCGCGAGCGACCGCGCCCGTGAAGCCCTCGTCGTCGCCCGTCGTCACCGGCGTGGAGGCTCCTGACCCGTCCGCTCATCCACTCGGATGAAAGCGGCCACCGGCGCTCGCTCCCGGCCTGACCCCCGCCCTACGCTCGGCGGCATGCTCCTCTTCCTCCGCCGGTGGCTCCGGCACCTCGTGGCCCCGGTGGCCGGTGCGGTGTACCTCGCACTGTGGATCGTCGCCGAGGCCGGTCGCGCGGACCTCACCGGGCACGTCCTCGTGGTGTCGGCCTTCGCGGTCACCATCGGCCTCGCGGGTTGGATGCCGTCGACGAGCCTCGGTCTGGTCGTCGTCATCCCCGTCCTGCAGGCGCTCCGGCTGCTCGACCGTCCGACGAGCACGACCTGGCCCGAGTACCTCGCGATCGCGATCGTCGTCGGCATCATCGGTGCGGGGCGCTCCGGTCTGCTCCGCTGGCTCGCGATCCCGGCGCTCGGCCTCGCGAGTTCCGTGGCGGCCTGGGCGATGGTCGTCCCCACCGTCGCCGACCAGGACGTGTGGGCGTCCTGGACGGCTTCGCGCTCTGGGACGCGGTCGGACCTGGCGTTCCTCGCCCTCGCGATCGCCGGCGCGAGCGGCATCGCCTGGGCCGTCGGGGTCGCGATCGGTGCGACCTGGCGCGTCGGTCTCGCGCGAGTCCGCGTCGTCGAGGCGGAGCAGGAGACGGAGGCCGCCAGCGCCGAACTCCGCGCCGAGCAGGATCGTGCCCGCATCGCGCGGGACGTGCACGACTCGTTGGCGCACTCCCTCGCCGTGGTCGTCTCGCAGGCGCAGGGCGCCGCGGCGCTCACGGTCCGAGACGGACCAGCGGCTACGGCGCTGCAGGACATCGCCGAGGTGAGCCGGACCGCCCTCGGGGACGTCCGCGCCCTCGTCGAGCGGATCCAGGGCACCGGCCAGGAGGCCCGACACGGCCTGGCAGACGTCCCGCACCTGGTCGAGGACATGCGGGAGCTCGGCATGCGGGCCGTGTTCGAGCAGCACGGAGACCCGCGGCCGATCGGGGCCGAGGCCGGGGGAGCGGTGCACCGGATCATCCAGGAGAGCCTGACGAACGTGCTGAAACACCAGGGCCGGGCGGCGTCCGCGCGGGTGGTGCTGGACTGGCGTGGGCCGGGGCTCGGGGTCGTCGTGACCTCCACCGGCAGCAGTCCACTCGTCGCGCTCGACGGTCCGGGGTCCGGCGTGGCCGGCATGCGGGAGCGCGCACGGCTGGTCGACGGTTGGCTGCGCGCCGGGGTCGGCGACGAGGAGCACGAGTACGTCGTGACCGCGTGGTTGCCGACGCTCGGCGGATCGTCGGTACCGTCCGGGACGGCCGCGACCACGGGCCTCCCGGCGGTCGTCGGAGCCGGAGCGGTCGACGCGACCGGACCCGGCGGGACGAGCGCCACCGGAGCGTCCCGGTGACGGCGATCCGCGTCGCCGTCGTCGACGACCAGCGCCTGTTCGCGTCGGGCGTGCGGATGCTCGTCGACGCCCAGGACGACATGACCTGTGTCGGCACCGCTGCCGACGGCGCCGAGGCGCTCGCACTCTGCGCGGCCGAGCGGCCCGACGTGCTGCTCCTCGACCTCCGGATGCCGGTGCTCAACGGCATCGAGACGATGGCGCGCCTGGCGGAGCAGGGCGACGACCGGCCGCGCGTGGTGGCGCTCACGACGATCCGCCGCGACGACGCGGTCCTCGCCGCGCTGCGGGCCGGAGCGGCGGCGTTCCTCACGAAGGACGCGCTGCCCGAGGTGGTCACGGCCACGATCCGTGACGTGCACGAGGGACGACCGGCACCCACGGAGACCGAGGCGCTCGACCTCCTCCGGGCCCAGGGCACCCTCGTCGAGTCCGAGCGGCGGGACGAGGTCCTCGACGCGCTCACGGCTCGCGAGCGCGAGGTGTTCCTGCTCGTCGCCAAGGGGCTCAGCAACCAGGAGATCGCCGCGTCCGTCTTCCTCAGCGAGGCCACGGTCAAGACCCACGTCCGCTCGGTGCTCACCAAGCTCGGGCTCCGGAACCGGATCCAGGTCGTCATCACCGCACACGAACGCGGACTCGTCCGCGCCTGAGACACCGCAGTCCGATCCAGGGGGAACCATGCACATCACCACCACGGCCGCGAAGACCGGCACCCTCGTGCTCGTGCTCGCCGGACTCGGCGGAGCCGTCCTGCACGGCCTACCGGAGCCCGTCGACCACGCCGTCCGACCGACGACCACGAAGGACGTCGCCGCGTGGACGATGCCCCTCGACGGGTACGTGCTCGCGTGGGGACCAGCCTCGTACGCCGAGAACCTCGTCGAACAGCCGTGCCTCCGAGCTGCCGGGATCGACGATCCGCCGCCGTGGGCGACGGTCGCGGGCCTCCGCGCCGAGGACGCCGCGCACGAGACCGCTGCACGAGGGAACCCCGCGCCGGCGCTCGCCGAGACCCGACCGTTGACCGCCGACGAGGCCTCCGCGCGGGGGTACCGCGGTCCGTCCCTCGCCGGCGCGAACAACGAGGGCTTCCGGCGGTGGGGCTTCTCCACGGAGCGCAACGCGGCGTTCGACGCACTCCCGGCGGGGACCGCCGCGCGGTGCATCCGGCAGGCGCGGGCGACGCTCGGTACCGACGCCGACGGAGCGGACCAGGGGGCGGCACTGGTGGCGCAGCGGCTCACCTACCTGGCAGCGGTGGCGGCGCGGTCGGACCCGGCGGTCGTCGCCGCAACTGCCGACTGGCGGTCCTGCCTCGCGGACGCCGCCGTCGGTCCGGTGGCCGGGGGTCTTCCGGCCGACCCGTCGGGGTTGCCGACCGCGTCGATGCGCGCCGTCGACTGGGTGACGGACCTGGACGACGAGGACGTCCCGCGTGCCGAGGTCCGGCTCGCGGAGCAGGACGTGGCCTGCCAGGAATCGACCGGCTACCGGCAGGCCCTGTACGACGCGGAGTGGCGGCGGCTGCTCCGGGTGACGGCGTCCGACGCGGCGGTGCTCGCGGCGGGTTCCCGGAATCAGGCGACCGTGGACAGGCGGGTGGAGGAGGCGATCCGGCGGCTCGCTCCGAAGGCTCCGGCCGGCGTCCGCTGACCTCCGCTGCTCACCACGGACGCGTCGGGCCGTCGGCAGCTGCACCTGGGGGGAGCTGCCGCCGGCTCGGGCGCTCCGGACGGGAGGCACACGGACGACCGCTGTCGGGCCTCCCGTCCGGACGCCCTGACGCGGCACGGTGCGACACGCCCGGGCTGGTACTGGTAGGCTTGCGCACGACTTCGGCGAGGGCCGCGTACGCGCGGCCGTGATCGACGCAGTGGGAGACCCGGCCAGACTCTGGGACCGTTCCTCACGCGTGCACGCGTTCGAGTTGCAACACCACAGACCCCCGATGCCGGCACTCCGGCGTCGTCCCCGACACCAGGAGGCATCATGGCTGACTACACCAAGCTCGCGGCGGAAGTCCGCACCAAGTTCGGCAAGGGTGCGGCCCGCAAGCTCCGCGCCGCCGACAAGATCCCCGCCGTCGTCTACGGCCACGGTACCGAGCCGCAGCACATCAGCCTGCCGGGCCACGAGACGATGCTGCTCGTCCGTACCGCCAACGCGGTCGTCGACCTCGACATCGAGGGTGCGGCCCAGCTCGCCCTCGTCAAGGACGTCCAGCGTGACCCGGTGCGTCAGATCATCGAGCACATCGACCTCGTCGTCCTGCGCCGTGGCGAGAAGGTCACCGTCGACGTCCCCGTGGTCATCACCGGTGAGTCCTTCGCCGGCACGATCCACGTGCAGGACCTCAACACCGTGTCGCTGCTCGTCCTCGCGACGGACATCCCCGAGCACGTCACGGTCGACGTCGAGGGCCTCGAGGACGGCAAGCAGATCGTCGCGTCCGAGCTGACCCTCCCCGAGGGCGCCGAGCTCGAGACCGACCCCGAGGCACTCGTCGTGCAGATCGTCACCCCGCGTGGCACCGCTGACGACGAGGCCGCGGACGAGGCCTCCGCTGAGGCGGGCGCCGAAGCCGGTGCCGAGGGCGGCTCCGCCCCGGTCTCCGAGTAACACCCCTTCGCAGGCATCTGGTCGACGCTGATGGCGACGTGCTCATGACGGGCACCACGTTCGTGGTGGTCGGGCTCGGGAACCCCGGGCCCGACTACTCGGGCAACCGCCACAACGTCGGCCAGATGGTCCTCGATGAACTGGCCGCCCGCATGGGCGCCACGTTCAAGAAGCACAAGACCCCGAACCAGGTCGCCGAGGGGCGCCTGGTGCCGGGAGGCCCGAAGCTCGTCCTCGCGAAGCCCGGGTCGTTCATGAACACCTCCGGGGGACCGGTCTCGGCCGTCCTCGGCTTCTACAGCGTCTCGCCCGCGGACCTGATCCTGGTCCACGACGAGCTCGACCTGCCCTTCGACACCGTGCGCCTCAAGGGCAACGGCGGACACGGCGGGCACAACGGCATCCGCGACGTCATCAAGGCGACGAACACGAACGAGTTCGCGCGGGTGCGGGTCGGCATCGGTCGTCCTCCCGGACGCCAGGACCCGGCCGACTACGTGCTGCGCGACTTCTCCGCGGCCGAGAAGAAACTGCTGCCGAACCTGTTGGCCGACGCCGCCGACGCGGTCGAGGCGATCGTGACCGACGGGCTGCTCGCGGCCCAGCAGCGCTTCCACGCCCCGGCATGACCACCGCGGTCGTGCTCGCGACGAGCCCCCTCGCGATGGGCACGATCATCGTCGTCGCGGTCGTGGGCCTCACGCTCGTCGGGACGGCGCGCTTCCTCGGCCGCCGTGCGGCCGTGCAGGCTCGCGAGAGCGAGCCGACGACCCCGCCGGACGACCTGGAGCCCGGCAGCTCCTGACCCCGGACCGGTCGGGAGGCCCGTCCCGACTCCGCCAGGCGCCTCCTGTTCGCCCGTCGCGCACGGGGCCACCGCTGTCGGGGGCCGCCGGTACCATCGTGTGAGTGACGATCTCGGGCCTCATCCCTGCGCTCTCGCGCGCCTCCTCCTTCGATCGTGCGCTCCGTGCCGCTCCTCGCGACGCCGACTTCTCGGTCGTCGACGGGCTCCGCGTGCCGCTGTTCGCCGCGCTCCTGGCCGCTCGCACCGGTCCGCAGTGCGCCTTCGTCATCACCGCCACCGGCCGTGAAGCCGAAGCGGTCCGTGACGCCCTGAGCTGCACGATCCTGGATGCCGACGTGCTCGAGTTCCCGGCGTGGGAGACCCTGCCGCACGAGCGCCTCAGCCCCAGCCCGCAGACCGTCGGCACCCGCATCGCGACGCTCCGCGCACTGCAGCGCTGGCAGGACACGCCGGTCGACGAGCGTCGCACGACCGTCGTCGTCGCCAGTGTCCGGGCCGCGCTGCAGCCGATCGCCGACAACCTCACCGAGCTCGCCCCGGTCGTCCTGCACACCGGGTCGCGGGGCAACGACCTCAGCCGACTCGCGTCGCAGCTCGTCGACCTGGCCTACGCCCGCGTCGACCTCGTCACCCGCCGTGGCGAGTTCGCCGTCCGCGGTGGCATCCTCGACGTCTTCCCGCCGACCGCCGACCACCCGGTGCGCGTCGACTTCTTCGGCGACGAGATCGACGGTGTCAAGGCCTTCTCGGTGGCCGACCAGCGTTCGACGGAGGACGACCTCGGCTCGGTCGAGCTCACCGCCTCCCGCGAACTGCTGCTGAGCGAGGACGTCCGGCAGCGGGCACGCGAGATGCTGCACGAGTTCCCGAACCTGTCGCAGATGCTGGCGAAGGTGTCCGAGGGGATCCCGGTGGAGGGCATGGAGTCCCTCGCACCCGCACTCGTCCGGAAGCTCGTGCCAGTCACGCACTACCTGCCCGACACAGCGACGATCGCGGTGTTCTCGCCCGAGCGGGTCAGCGGTCGTGCGCACAGCCTGGCCGAGACCAACCAGGAGTTCCTGCAGGCAGCCTGGAGCGCCGCGGTCGCCGGGGCGCAGGCACCGATCGACCTCGACGCCGGCAACTTCATGACGGTGCAGCAGCTCAGGAACACCCGCGGGCAGCGCACCTGGTGGACGGTGTCGCCCTTCGACTCCGGGGCCGACGAACCGATCACCGACTCCGACGCCGTCGCCGAGGCGGGGGAGTACATCCGCGTTCCGGGTGAGGCGATCCCGAGCTTCGCGGGCAGCGCCGACGGAGCCGTTGCCCACGTCAAGGAGCTCACTGCCGACCAATGGGCCGTCGTGGTCACCGCGCAGGGGCAGGGGCTCGTCGAGCGTGCCGTGCAGGTGCTGGCCGACGCCGGGGTGGCCGCACGCGCCGGGGCGTTGGACGGGCCTCCCGAACCGGGTGTCGCCATCGTCACGACCGCCAGTGTCGAGCACGGGTTCGCCGTCGCCGACCCGCGCATCGCGCTGCTCAGCGAGGCCGAGTTCTACGGCCGGAGCGTCCAGCAGGGTGCCCGGACCGTCAAGAAGCTCGCGAGCCGTCGCAAGAACGTCGTCGACCCGCTGCAGCTCAAGCCGGGCGACGTCGTCGTGCACGCGACGCACGGCATCGGCAAGTTCGTCGAGCTCGTCAGCCGAGAGGTGAGCTCCGGCGGCCGGAACGCCGTGAAGCAGCAGCGCGAGTACCTGGTGCTCGAGTACGCGCCGTCGAAGCGGAACTACCCGGGCGACAAGCTCTTCGTGCCGACCGACCAGCTGGACCAGCTCTCGCGGTACGTCGGTGGCGAGAACCCGACCCTGTCGAAGATGGGCGGCTCGGACTGGTCTGCCGCGAAGTCGAAGGCGCGCAAGGCCGTCCGCGACATCGCGGTCGACCTCGTGAAGCTGTACTCGGCGCGGATGGCGTCGAAGGGTCACGCGTTCGGCCCGGACACCCCGTGGCAGCGCGAGCTGGAAGAGGCCTTCCCGTTCGCTGAGACCGCCGACCAGCTGACCACGATCGACGAGATCAAACGCGACATGGAGAGCCCCATCCCGATGGACCGGCTGCTCTCCGGCGACGTCGGTTACGGCAAGACCGAGGTCGCGATCCGTGCCGCGTTCAAGGCCGTGCAGGACGGCAAGCAGGTCGCGGTCCTGGTGCCGACGACGCTGCTCGTCCGTCAGCACATGGAGACGTTCCAGGAGCGCTTCGCCGGGTTCCCGGTGAACCTGCGCGCCCTGAGCCGGTTCCAGACCGACAAGGAGACCAAGGAGACGCTCGCGGGGCTGGCCGACGGCACGGTCGACATCGTCATCGGCACGCACCGGATCCTGTCCCAGAACGTGCAGTTCAAGGACGTCGGGCTGGTCATCATCGACGAGGAGCAGCGCTTCGGCGTCGAGCACAAGGACCAGCTCAAGAAGCTCAAGACCAACGTCGACGTCTTGGCGATGTCCGCGACGCCGATCCCGCGCTCGCTCGAGATGGCGGTGACCGGCATCCGCGAGATGTCGACGCTCGCGACGCCGCCGGAGGACCGGCATCCGATCCTCACGTTCGTCGGTCCGCAGTCCGACCTGCAGGTCGCCGCCGCGATCAAGCGCGAGATGCTCCGTGAGGGGCAGGTGTTCTACGTGCACAACCGCGTCAAGGACATCCAGTCCGTCGCCGCGCACCTGGCCGAGATCGTGCCGGACGCGCGGATCGGTGTCGCGCACGGGCAGATGGCGGAGGGCACGCTCGAGCAGGTGATGGTCGACTTCTGGGAGCGCCGCTTCGACGTCCTGGTGTCGACGACGATCATCGAGACCGGTCTGGACATCGCGAACGCGAACACCCTGATCATCGACAAGGCCGACAAGTACGGGCTGTCGCAGCTGCACCAGCTCCGCGGCCGTGTGGGTCGTGGACGCGAGCGCGGCTACGCGTACTTCCTCTACGACGCCGAGAAGCCGCTGTCCGAGACCGCCCAGGACCGCCTCGAGACGATCGCGGCGAACAACGAGCTCGGCGCCGGCATGCAGGTGGCGATGAAGGACCTCGAGATCCGCGGCGCCGGCAACCTGCTCGGCGGCGAGCAGTCCGGCCACATCGCGGGCGTCGGCTTCGACCTGTACCTGCGGATGATCGGCGAGGCGGTGTCGCAGTTCCGCGGCGACGTCGCCGAGGGGCAGACCGAACTCCGGCTCGAGATCCCGGTCGACGCGCACATCCCGGACGACTACGTCGAGTCCGAGCGCCTGCGCCTCGAGGCTTACCAGAAGCTCTCGGCTGCGTCGGCTCCGGCCGCCCAGGCCGAGGCGATCGACATGGTCCTCGACGAGCTCACCGACCGCTACGGCACGCCGCCGCAGGCCGTGCTCACCCTGATCGAGGTCTCCCGTCTCCGCCGGATGGCGCAGCAGGTCGGCCTGTCCGACGTCGTCGTGATGGGCTCGAACCTGCGCGTCGCCGGCAAGGAACTGGCGGACTCCGCGCAGGTGCGTCTGAAGCGGATGTTCCCGGGAGCGCGCTGGTTCCCGCAGCAGGACGCGGCGAGCATCCCGGTGCCGAAGCCGCACGGCGAGACGCTGCCGGACGACGCCCTCATCGGCTGGGTGGAGAGCATCCTCACCGCCGTCTACGGGGCGCCGGCGCGCGAAGAGGCGTCGACCGTCTGACCGTCTGCACCCCTGACGGACGGGAGGCCCGTGGCGGATCCGCCACGGGCCTCCCGTCCGTCATCGGTCCTGCTACTCGGTGGCTTCGGCTTCGGAGAGCTCGCGACGCTGGCGGTAGCGACGGGCGCGGACGGAGACGACGATCGCGGAGGCGACCATCGCGATGCCCGAGCCGACGAGCACGGCGAGGACGCCCTCGTCGACGATCTCCTGGTTCGCGGCGAACGCCAGCTCGTTCATGAGCAGCGACACGGTGAAGCCGATGCCGCCGAGCACTCCGACGGTCATCACCGAGCCGAACGACAGCGTCGACCGGCCGGGGCCGCGGAAGACCCGACCGGCGATCGTGCCGAAGAGCGTGATGCCGATGACCTTGCCGATCGGCAGCGCGAGGACGACACCCCAGAAGGTCGGCGAGAGCTCGGCGATCCCGACGGCGGGGATGACCACCGCCGCGGAGACGAACGCGAACACGGGCAGGACGATCGCGTTCGACCACGGCTCGACCTGCTCGTGCAGCGTGCCACCCGGACGTCGGGGCAAGACGAGCCCCAGCGCCACCCCGGCGATCGTGGCGTGCACGCCGGAGTGGTACACGAGCCACCAGGTGACCAGGCCGATCAGGACCATCGCGACGATGAGGAACGGCTGCGCACGGCTACCGGGGCGCAGACGACGGCCGAGCACCGCGAACAGCACGAGCAGGACCGCGGCACCACCGAGTGCCAGGAAGTCGGTGCCGTGCGCGAAGACGACGGCGATGATGACGATCGCGATGAGGTCGTCGAGGACGGCGAGGGCCAGCAGGAACACCCGGATCGTGGAGGGCAGTCCGCGGCCGAACATCGCCAGGACCCCGAGCGCGAACGCGATGTCCGTCGCGGTCGGGATCGGCCAGCCGTGCGTGTACTGCGTGCCGGACGTGACGAGCAGGTAGACCAGCGCCGGGACGAGCACGCCGCCGACGGCCGCGATCGCGGGGACCACGGCGGTCTTCGGGTTCGCGAGCTCCCCGGCCACCAGCTCGTGCTTGAGTTCGACGGCCACGAGCAGGAAGAAGACCGCGAGCAGACCGTCGCTGACCCAGTGCGCGATCGACAGGTCCAGGCCGATCGCTCCCCACGGGGTGTGCCAGTCGAGGCCGCGCTCCAGCCCGGGGCCGAGCGCGGTGTTCGCGACGACCAGGCCGAGGACGGCGGCGGACAGCAGCGCGATGGCGCTGAAACGAGGGGAACGGACGAAGGAGGGCATGCGTCTCCGGAGGCGATCGGGTACGGGGAACAGATCGTCGACCAGACTTCCCGACACGCCTCGACCATCGTACCGGGTGGACCCTGATGTCCGATCCGTGCGGAGCGGACGGTGGCAGCATGGCGTCATGACTTCCGTTGACGAACTCGTCGCCGTCGTGGACCGCCTGCTCGACCCGGAGCACGGATGCGTCTGGAACCGCGAGCAGACCCACGCGAGCCTCGCCCGGTACGCCGTGGAGGAGACCTACGAGCTGGTCGACGCCATCGACGGCGACGACACCGACGAACTGCGTGAAGAGCTCGGCGACGTGCTCTACCAGGTGGTGTTGCACGCCGGGATCGCCGCGCACGAGGGACGGTTCGACCTGGACGACGTCGCCGACACCGTCCGCGAGAAGATGCAGCGCCGCCACCCGCACGTGTTCGGCGACGAGGAGGCGCACACGGTCGAGGACGTCGTCCGCGTCTGGCGCGCCGCGAAGGCCGCGGAGAAGGCCGGACGCAGCAGCGTGTACGCGGGGGTGCCGCGGGCGATGCCGCCACTCGAGCGTGCCGTGAAGCTCTTCGAACGGCTGGAGGAGCGCGGCGAGCTGCACGCGGCGGTGGCCTCGGTGACGGACGGCAGTGTCGTCGAGCAGGCCGGCAGGTCGGACGCGGGCGACGCGGGTACGACCACGCAGCAGCCGTTCGGCAGCCGCGTGGACGTCGCCTGGGGAGCGGGGATGCTCGCCGAGGTGGCGGTGGTGCACGAGCAGGGCGTCGACCCGGTCGCGAGCCTGCGGGCGGCGGTGGCGCTGCTGGAGACGGCGGCTCGCCAGGCGGAGCAGGCGCTGGCCGGGCAGGAGCCGCAGGCGCAGGCCGGGCAGGAGCCGCAGGCACTGTCCGGGCAGGAACCGCAGGCGCTGGCCGGGCAAGAACCGGAGGCGCAGACGCAGCAGGGCGAGGAGGAGCGGGCGTCCTCCTAACCCGAAAAAGGAGGACGCCCGCGAGCGGGAGAAGACGTCGCCAGGGAGCAACGTCGTCAGGGGATCCCGCTCGAACCGCGTGGGCGATTGCAGCACTTGCCCCCGCTGACGACCGACGAGTGGATCAGGCACCCATCGGCCGAGGTTCTGGATGAAGCATATCAGCGGACACCACTCGGCTGCAACCGGGCTCCGTGCTCTGCGAGAATCGACGGCATGGCGACGACCGTGACGGCCCCCCGGGGCATGCGAGACCACCTCCCCGCGGACAAGTCCCGGCGCGAGCACGTGCTCGGGGTCATCCGGGGCGTGTACGCACGCCACGGGTTCGACGAGATCGAGACGCCCGTGCTCGAGGACGCCGCCCGGCTGCATTCGGGACTGGGTGGCGACAACGAGAAGCTCGCGTTCGCGGTGATGAAGCGTGGCCTGACCACCGACGACCTCCAGCGGGCCGGAGCGCCCCTGGACCTCGCCGACCTCGGCCTCCGGTTCGACCTGACCGTCCCGCTCGCCCGCTTCTACGCGTCGCACCGCGCCGAGCTGCCCGCCGTCTTCCGCGCCGTGCAGATCGCGCCGGTCTGGCGGGCTGAACGGCCGCAGAAGGGCCGGTACCGCCAGTTCGTGCAGTGCGACATCGACATCCTCGGAGAGCCCGGGCAGCTGGCCGAGATCGAGCTGATCCGCGCGACCACGGCGGCACTCGACGCCCTGGGAATCGCCGGTACCTCGATCCGCATCAACGACCGCCGCATCCTGCTCGCGCTCCTCGCCTCGTGGGGGATCACGGAGCAGGCCGCGGCCGACCGGGCCCTCATCACCGTCGACAAGCTCGACAAGATCGGGCCGGACGGCGTCGCGAAGGAGCTGGGCGAGTCGCTGGACCTCGACGGCGCCGGACTCGCGGACACCATCCGCGCGCTCGAGTCCGCCGACTGGGACAGCGTCCGCGGCGCCGCGTGGCTGGACGCCGACGCGTTCGCCGACCTCGAGCGGCTGCGGGCAGCCCTCCCGGGCGTGGACCTGCGCTTCGACCCGACGCTCGTGCGCGGCATGGGCTACTACACGGGCACGATCTTCGAGGTCGCGCACCCGGACTTCGGGTACAGCCTGGGCGGTGGCGGGCGATACGACGGCATGATCGGTCGCTTCCTGGGCCAGGACGTGCCGGCGGTCGGGTTCTCGCTCGGGTTCGAACGGCTCGTCGACCTGGTCACGTTGCCGGACGCCGACGCGGACGACGCCGTCGTGCTCGTGTACGACAAGGACGTCGACCCGGTGCGCCTCGCCGCCCTCAAGACGGAGGCCCTCGGGTCGCACCACCGCGTGCGTCTCGAGAAGCGCACGAAGAACATGAAGAACCTGCTCGCCGGCCTGGTGGAGCAGGGCTTCGGGTCGTTCGCCACGGTGGACGCCGAGACGACGACGCTCGACGGCGTCGCGTTCCGGCCGCTCGCCTGATCGACGCCCACCGGTCATCCACAGGCCGCCGTCGTCCGAGACCGGCGTCGCTAGGATCGACCGTGAACCACAACAACCCAACGACAGGGAGTACCAAGTGGCAGTGATCGATGCCGTAGGCGCACGCGAAGTCCTCGATTCCCGAGGCAACCCGACGGTCGAGGTCGAGGTCCTCCTGGATGACGGCGTCGTCTCGCGTGCGCTCGTCCCCTCCGGTGCCTCCACCGGTGCCTTCGAAGCGTATGAACTGCGTGACGGCGACGACTCGCGCTACGGCGGCAAGGGTGTGCTCAAGGCCGTCGAAGCCGTGCTCGACGAGATCGGCCCGGCGCTCGAGGGCTTCGACGCCACCGACCAGCGCCTCGTCGACGCCGCGCTGATCGAGCTCGACGGCACCGAGAACAAGTCCCGCCTCGGCGCGAACGCGATCCTCGGCGCCTCGCTCGCCGTCGCCCGTGCCGCCGCCGACTCGGTCGACCTGCCGCTGTTCCGCTACCTCGGTGGCCCGAACGCGCACACGCTGCCGGTCCCGCTCATGAACGTCGTCAACGGCGGTGCCCACGCGGACACCAACGTCGACATCCAGGAGTTCTTCCTGGTGCCCTACGGTGCCGAGTCCTTCTCGGAAGCGCTCCGCTGGGGCGTCGAGACCTACCACGCCCTCAAGGGCGAGCTGAAGAAGCAGGGTCTCGCGACCGGCCTCGGTGACGAGGGTGGTTTCGCCCCGGAGCTCGCGTCGAACCGTGCGGCGCTCGACTTCCTGCTCGCCGCGATCGAGAAGGCCGGCTTCACCCCGGGCAAGGACATCGCGCTGGGCCTCGACGTCGCCAGCACCGAGTTCTTCCACGACGGCAAGTACGCGTTCGAGGGCAAGCAGCTCTCCAGCCAGGAGTTCACGCAGTACTTCGTCGACCTGGCGCGTGACTACCCGCTCGCCACGATCGAGGACCCGCTGGCCGAGGACGACTGGGAGGGCTGGACCCACCTGACCGCCGAGCTCGGCTCGAAGCTGCAGATCGTCGGCGACGACCTGTACGTGACGAACCCGAAGCGCCTGCAGCGCGGCATCGACGAGAAGGCCGGCAACTCGATCCTGGTGAAGGTGAACCAGATCGGCACGCTGACCGAGACCCTCGACGCGGTCTCGCTCGCGCAGCGCCACGGCATGACGGCGATCCTGTCCCACCGCTCCGGCGAGACCGAGGACACCACGATCGCGGACATCGCGGTCGCGGTCGACGGCGGCCAGATCAAGACCGGTGCGCCGGCTCGTTCGGACCGTGTCGCGAAGTACAACCAGCTCCTCCGCATCGAGGAAGAGCTCGGCGACGCCGCGGTCTACGCCGGCCGCTCGGCGTTCCCGCGCTCGGCTTCGCTGTAACCAGCACCTCCGGAACGCCGTCCTCCCGCCGGGAGGGCGGCGTTCCGCCGTGTCGGGCCGGTGCGTTCCCGGGAGGCGGGTCGAGCCTCCCGACCGAGACGCCCCCGTCTGCCCGAGACGCCCCCGTCTGCTCGAGACGCCCCCGTCTGCTCGAGACGCCATCGTCTGCTCGAGACGCCGCGAATCCCGGCGGCGTCTCGCGGACTCCGCGGCGTCTCGCGGCCGCCCCGGCGTCTCGGTGCACGGCCGTGCTTCGGCGCGGGAGCCCGGGGAGGCGAGCCGACGGGAGGCGAGCCGACGGGAGGCCCGGGGCGCGCCTCCCGGCCGGCCGCGGTCCCTGAGAGGGTCCGGCACACGCGCGTGCCGGAGTGGCGCACCGCCGGCACCGCGTTATCGTCGACGGGTGCCCAGCCAGAAGCCCCGAGTCCGCCGCGTTCCCGTGGCGATGCCCGAGGGAGCCGCCTCCGCGCAGCCCTGGTACCGCTCGCTGCACTTCTCCGGCTTCAGCCTGCTGATGCTCGCGATCATCGTGCTGTTCGTCGTCGTCCTAGCGCCGTCGCTCCGGACCCTCGTGCAGCAGCAGGAGCAGATCGCCGGCATGCAGCGGCAGGTGGCGGCGCAGAAGGCCGACGTGGCGCAGAAGAAGCACGACCTGGCCCGCTGGGACGACCCGGCGTACATCGAGGCGCAGGCTCGCGACCGTCTGCTCTACGTGTACCCGGGCGAGGAGAGCTACCTCGTGATGGGGGCCGAGAAGGGCACCACGGCGACACCGCCGCCCACCACCGAATCCGGCACCCCGGTCAGCTCCACCGTGCAGACCCCGAAGGTGGACTGGGTGCAGTCGCTGCTGTCCTCCGTCATGCAGGCCGGTCTGTCCGACGAGACCCGCAGCGAACTCGAGCGTACGGGCAGCACGGACAGCGACTCGTCACGGAAGTAGGGTCGGCGCGCGGAGTCCGGTAGGCTCACGTCCCCGTGACGACCCCTCCGTTCGACCCGCCGACCGCCCACGACGTCGCGGTGGTGTCCGCTCAGCTCGGACGTCCCGCTCGTGACGTCATCGGCATCGCGGCGCGCTGCGTCTGCGGCAACCCGACGGTCGTGTCCACGAAGCCGCGCCTCGGCAACGGCACCCCGTTCCCGACGCTGTACTACCTGTGCCACCCCGCCGCCACCGCGGCGGTGAGCACCCTCGAGGCGAACCAGGTCATGCCCGAACTGGCCGCGCTCCTCGAGGACCCCGACACCGCTGAGCAGTACCGCCGCGCACACCAGGCGTACCTCGACGACCGCGAGTCGATCGAGCACGTCGAGGAGATCGTGGGCATCAGCGCGGGCGGCATGCCCACCCGCGTCAAGTGCCTGCACGCGCTCGTCGGTCATGCCCTCGCCGCCGGCCCCGGCGTCAACCCCATCGGCGACCTCGCGCTCGAGCGCGCGGACTGGTCGCCCTCCCGGTGTGTGTGCCGGGCATATGATGAGGATGCAGACGCCGGAGTCGGGGCGGGTGGCGGCGAGAACTGACCAGCCTCCCAGCAGCTCACCCCACCCCAAGGAGAACACGAACCGTGCCCAAGATCCTCGTCGTCGGCGGCGGTTACGCCGGCTTCTACACCGCCTGGAAGCTCGAGAAGCACCTTCGCAAGGGCGAAGCCGACGTCGTCATGGTGGACCCGCTGCCGTACATGACGTACCAGCCGTTCCTTCCGGAGGTCGCGGCCGGTTCCATCGAGCCGCGTCACGCCGTGGTCTCGCACCGCCGCCACCTCAAGTCCACGCGCGTCGTCACCGCGAAGGTCACCGCGGTCGACCACGCGAACAAGACCGCGACGATCACCCCCGAGCTCGGCGAGCCGTGGGAAGAGTCCTACGACCAGATCGTCATGACGGCCGGCGCCGTGTCCCGCACGTTCCCGATCCCGGGCGTCGCGGACGAGGCCATCGGCCTGAAGACCATCGAAGAGGCCGCCGCGATCCGCGACAAGATCCTCACCAACTTCGCCAAGGCCGCGAACCTGCCGGCCGGCCCCGAGCGTCAGCGTCTGCTCACGGTCGTCGTCGTCGGTGGTGGCTTCGCCGGCATCGAGGTGTTCGCCGAGCTCCGTTCCTTCGTGTCGGACCTGCTCAGCAGCTACCCGCAGATCGCCTTCGAGGACACGCACTTCCACCTGGTCGAGGCGATGGGCCGCATCATGCCCGAGGTCTCGCTCGAGACCTCGCACTGGGTGCTCAAGAACCTCGCCGAGCGCGGTGCCACGGTGCACCTCGAGACCCAGCTGGCCTCGGCCGTGGGCGGCGTCTGCCAGCTCAAGGCCAAGGACGAGTCGATCGAGGTCATCGAGTCCGACCTGATCATCTGGACCGCCGGCGTGATGGCGAACCCGATGGTCAAGGGCACCGACTTCCCGCTCGAGCCCCGCGGCCGCATCACCGTGCAGCCCGACCTCCGCATCGTCGACGAGGGCACCGTCATCGCCGACGCCTGGGCCTGCGGCGACGTCGCAGCCGTCCCGGACCTCACCGGTGGTGGCGTCGGCGGCATGTGCGTCCCGAACGCCCAGCACGCCGTCCGTCAGGCCAAGCAGCTGGCCAAGAACCTCGTCGCCACGATCCGCGGCGAGGCGACGGTCGACTACAAGCACGAGAACCTCGGCGCAGTCGCGGGCCTCGGTCTCGGCATCGGCGTGTTCCAGTCCGGCAAGTTCGCAATGAAGGGCTTCCTCGCCTGGGGTGCCCACCGTGGTTACCACGGCCTGGCCATGCCGTCGTGGGAGCGCAAGATCCGTGTCGTCGGCGACTGGGTCGGCAACTTCTTCCTGGGCCGCGACATCGCGTCCCTCGACGACCGCGAGACCCCCCGCGCCGCCTTCGAGGCCTGGGCCTCCCGCCCGAAGCCGGCCGTCGAGGCCGCTCCGGAAGCGGAGTCGCCGGCCGCCGGCCAGCCCGCCGGTGCAGCCGGTCCCGCCTACGCGACGCCCGCCGAGGACGTCTCGAAGGAAGCCGAGCCCGTCGCTGCCGGTGAGTCGGCGAAGACCGAGTAGGCACCGCACGCACGCAGTCGAGAGGGCGGTCACCCGATGGGTGGCCGCCCTCCGGCGTCGGTAGGCTGTCCCGGGCCGACCGTCACGGTCGTGCGCCCCCGTGGCCCAATCGGTAGAGGCATGCGACTTAAAATCGTCGAGTTGTGGGTTCGAGTCCCACCGGGGGTACGAGCACGGACGGGTAGGCGACTCAACATCGTCGAGTTGTGGGTTCGAGTCCCACCGGGGGTACGAGGACCGGGCGGGCAGCGCCGTCGGAACGCCACCACTCGTTACGCTGACCCTGTGGTCGGGATCGGGAGTGCGCTGACGAACCTCCGGGACGCCCTCCGGCGACCCGAGGCCCACGTCGAGGTCATCGACGGTGAGACCGTCCCGATCGGCATGCTCCTCGGTACGCTCGGCACCCTGCTGCTGGACGCCGGCAGCTCCGTCACCGACGTCCGGTCCGCGCTCGAGAAGACCCGCGACGCCGCCGGTGTCGGCGACGGTCTGGCGATCGGCGTGCTGCCGGCGCTCGTGATCGTCAGCGAGACGGCGACCGGCGCCGCCACCATCGTCAACGCCGAGGGCATCGAACTGTCGTTCCGCCAGTCGGCGCGCGCCAACCGTCTGGTCCTCGGCCTGGAACGCGGCGCGATCGCGCTGGCCGAGATCCCGGCCCGTGTCCGCAGCATCCGGCAGGGCACCCGTCCGCCGGCGCCGCTGCCGTGGGTGCTCGGCAACGCGCTGACGTCGGCCGGGCTCGCCGTCGTGTTCCGGGTCCCGTGGTGGGCGGTGCTCGTGGCCCTCGTCGTCGGGGCGCTGGTCGGGGTGATCGGGCTGCTGCTCCGACGCTTCCGGGAGGCCGTCGCCGTCGTCCCGTTCCTGGCGGCCTTCTGTTCGACCGCGGTCGTCGGGCTCGTCGCGGCGAGCACCGGGTTCGACCACGTCCCCCTCTACGCCGTCTGCGCGCCGGTCGCGGTGTTCGTGCCGGGAGCGCTCATCACCAACGCGCTGCTCGAACTCACGGCAGCCGACATCGTCACCGGTTCGGCGCGGCTGATGCAGGGGCTCATCATGCTCGGCTTCATGGCGGCGGGCATCGCGGCCGGTAGCGCCGTCACCGGGTTGCGCGTCGACCCGACGTCCGCGGCGCTCGTCGGCGAGGTCGCCGGCATCGGCACGGACCGCGCGGGCTGGGAGGCGGTCCCGGCCCTCTGGGTGTCGTGGGTCGCCGTCGTGGTCCTGGCGACCGGCATCAGCCTGGTCTTCGGCTCGGGATGGCGGCTCACCGCGGCCTCGGTCGTCGTGATGGTCACCGCCTACGCGGTCGTCTCGTGGCTGACCCCGTTCAGCGGCAGCGTCGTCGCGACCGGCCTGGCCGCGGCACTGCTCTTCGTCGCGACGCGCGTGCTGGAGCGGATCGTGCCGGTCATCCCGGCGACGGTGTCGTTCCGACCCGCGTTCCTGCTGCTCGTCCCGGGCACGGTCGGCCTGGTCGCGGTGGCGACCTTCGACGCCGGAGCGCTCGCGACGCCGCTCGCGACGTTCGTCAGTCTCTGCGTCGGCACGAAGATCGGTGGCCTCCTGCCCGGCCTGTTCGCCCGCTCGGCCCCCACGCACTGAGCGCGGTCCCGGGACACCGCCGACGGCGGACGGGAGGCCCGTGGCGGGCTCTTGCGGAGCCTCCCGGCAGACAGACAGACAGGCAGACGGACAGACAGGCAGGCAGACAGACAGGCGAGGTGACCGGCCGCAACGGCAACCGTCGCCGGGCCCGTCAGGACCGGATACCGGCCCCGGCGAACCGGAGCCACGCCCAGGCGGCCGCGGCCGCCACGAGCACCACGCCGACCCCGGTGGCCATGGCGCCGACCGGGACGTGGGTGCCGGCCGTGCCGGAGTAGACCGCCGCGGCCAGGCCGACGCCGACCGCCGTGAGGGCCGCGTACCTCGGTCGTGAGACAGAGGCGAGCGCGGCGCCCGCGGTCCCCCGGAGCGGCAGCAGCGTCACGACGAGCGAACCGAGCCCACCGACGCAGAGTGTGCTGGCGAACTCGGAGACGAGCGACCCGGCGAACCCGGAGGCCGGGGTGACGCTGTGCAGCACCCATCCGACGACCGCGAGGACGAGCAGCGCCACCGAGCGCCAGGTCGCACTCCGCGCACACGCGGCGAGGCCCCGTCCGAGGTGCATGGCGGCGGTACCCACGTCGGTGCGGGCGACCGGGACGAGGAGGACCCCGACGACGAGGGCGGGGGAGAGGTCGGCGGCGCGTGTCAGCCCGCTCGCCAGGACCGCGGCGAGGAGCAGACCCGGGGACAGCCGGTACGTGACGGTGTGTCGGTCCTCGCCCGCGGTCCAACGGGTGGCGAGGACGACCACGGCGCTGAGCACCGCGACGCCGGCGACGACGCCGATCGCGAGACGGACGTAGCGGGCCTCCAGCGCGATGCCGGTGCCCAGGAGCGTGAGCACCCCGGCGACGGCGATCCCGAGGGTGATCGTCACCCAGCTCGCCACGGCGTCGTCGCCGTGGCGACGTTCGGAGCGGGTGCGGTTGCGGCCGGTGAACCGGGCGGCCCGCAGCGGCACCCGTTCGCGGAGGGCGCCGGCGAGGACGCGGACCGGGCCGGCGACGAGCAGGAGGAACACGGCGGCGACGCCGGCCGCGACGGCGAGGGTGCGCCACGAGGACGCGGACTGGATGGTGGGCACGGCGTGGTCGTACCCGGTGGCGACGGTCCAGTCACCGGCGGGACCCGTCCAGTCGGGACGGCCGCCGTGGCTGCCGGAACCGCCGGCGCCACCGCCGGGCAGCGCGCTGCCGGACGTACCGTCGTCACTCGACCCGGTTCCGGGCGTGCCGATGCCGGACCCATGGGTCGTACCGGAGCCCGATCCGTGGGCCGGACCGGTGCCGCTGCCGTGGGGACCGCCGCCGTCCGCGCCGCCGCCACTGCCGGGGGTGGTGCCGGGGGAGCTGGCGGCCGGGGCGACGGAGGCGCCCCGGGAGACGCGGAACACGACGGCGGTCGCCGCGGACGAGGTGTTGCCCGCTTCGTCCTGGGCGACCGCACGGGCCATGTGCGACCCGGCGCGGAGGCTGTCGGCTGCGCGGCAGGACCACGACCCGTCCGCGGCGACGGACGCCCGGCAGACCGCGGTCGAGTCGACGTAGGCGGTGACGACGGTGCGCGGCTCGGCCGTCCCGGCGATCCGGACCCGCTGCGCGCTGCCCGCGGCCGATCCGGCCGGCGCGGTGATCCGTGGCGCGGCCGGGGCGGTCCGGTCGACGACGAGGGTCCTCGCGGCCGAGGCGGCACTCCGGAGGTCCGATCGGTAGCCGGTCACGGTGCTCGCGGTCTGCGTGGCACTGACACTGACGCTGCCCTCGGCCGGTGCGCCCGGGCCGGTGCCCCATCGAGCCGACCAGGTGCCGGCCGCCGTGACGACCGCGGTGAGCGCGGCGGAGGAGCCGGCCCGAGCGACGGTCACGGTGGCACCCGGGTGGCCCGTGCCGGTGACGGTCCCCGTGGTCGGGCGTCGGGCGTCGATGGTCGGCGGCACGATGACGTCCGACGGTGCCGCGTCGGCGTTCGGCAGCGCGGACGCCGTCGTGTCCAGGACGGTGAAGACCTGGGCCGGGCCGGAGCGCACCGTCCCGACGCAGGACCAGGTCCCGCCGGGCGTCGCGGTGGCGCGGCAGACCGACGCCGAGGGGACCGCGGGTTCGGCGACGCGGACCTGGTGGCCCGGCGTCGCACGACCGGCGAACCGCGCGAGGGCGGTCGTGATGTCCCCCGGGTCGACGATCGTCGGCGCGGTCGGGGTACCGCCGGACGGCGGGGTGGGGGTGTTCGTCGGGACCGGGCTCGAGGCGTCCCCCGCGCCGGGCGCCGGCGCGGGCACCGGGTTGGAGTAGACGGGAGGCTGCGTCCGGGACGGCTGCGGCGCGTCCACCGTTCCAATGCCGGCTCCGGTCCCGGTCCCGGCGCCGGGGAGCGTGGTGGTCGTCGCGAGGGCGGGAACGGACACCAGGGGCAGGAGCACCAGCCCGACGATGGTGACGAGCGACCGGGCGGCAGTCCTCCGGGATCGTCGACGACGGACGTCGCCCCCGACGTCCTGGTGCTGCACGTTGTCCCCGCCCGTGTCCATCCTGTCCATCCCATGCGATCTGGGCCCTCCGGTCAACACCCCGCGCGGCGGAACACCCCGGTTCCGCATCATCCGTGCCCTTCCGTGCGTCGATCCGGGCCCCCTCCGGACGCGGTCCGCGAGCCCGGTGTGCGTCACTCGGGAATCGGCCGTGAAGATCGGCGAGCGGCGAGGTCGCTCCGAGGCGCTCGGTAAGATCGATCCGGACCGCTGAGGTCCGACAGCGGGCTGCGGAGGTCCGCACGCAACTGCGGCCCGACGCGCAAAGGAGTACGCCCGAATGGACACCGGACTCGTCACGACGCTCATCGTGATCGGCGTTGTGGTCGTCGTCCTCGTGGTGGTGATCGGCATCTGGTTCTGGTCCAGCCAGAAGTCCCTCGTCGCGTTGCAGCAGCGCGTCGACACCGCCTGGGCCGAGATCGCCGCGCAGCTCCACGAACGCGCCGAGCTCCTCCCCACCATCGTCGACACCGTGCAGGGTCATGCGGCGCACGAGAAGTCCGTCCTGACCGCCGTCACCGACGCCCGGGCCGAGACACTCGCTGCGCACGACGCCGTCGCCGCCTCCACTGCCGAGGGGCACATGCAGAAGGCGCTGAAGAGCGTGTTCCGCGTGGCCGAGGGGTACCCGCAGCTGCAGTCCAGCCAGTCCTTCCTCGAGTTGCAGTCGCGGCTCGTGTCCACCGAGGACAAGATCCAGTCCGCCCGCCGGCACTACAACGGTGGCGTGCGCGAACTCAACACCAAAGTCAAGTCGTTCCCGGCTTCGAGCATCGCGAAGCGTCGGGGCGTCGGGCCGGCGCCGTTCTTCGAGACCGCCGAGCCGGCCGCCATCGCCGAGCCGCCGCGGGTGCAGTTCTAGCGGTCCCGGCCATCGGATCCCCGGCACGCCTCGTCAGGGCCGGGGTGTGACTCCGAGCGCTGCGGCGAGTGCGTGTGCCGCCGTGCCGCGGTCGGTGACCTCGACCCCGTCGAGCCCCTGCCACGCCGCCGTCCGCCGGAGTAGCGCTGCGAGCCGCTCGACATCGATCACGGCTCCGGGCTCGTGCCACGCCGTCCGGACGTGCAGGACGCCGCGCTGCCGATCGCTCTTCAGGTCGACCCGCCCGACCAGGGCGTCGTCCTGCAGCACCGGGAGCACGTAGTACCCGAACACCCGTTTCGGCGCGGGCGTGTAGATCTCGATCCGGTAGTGGAAGCCGAACAGCCGCTCAGCCCGTGGACGGAACCACACCACCGGGTCGAACGGGCTGAGGACGGCGTCGACCTCGACCCGACGCGGCACCCGGGCGTCGACGTGCATCCACGCCCGGTCCCGCCAGCCCTCCACCGTGACCGGGACCAGCTCGCCGGCGTCCTGCAGGTCGGCGATCGCGGCAGCGGTGTCGTCCGCACGCAGTCGGTGGTGGTCGGCGAGGTCCGCGCGCGTGCCGACGCCCACGGCTCGGGCCGAGCGGCGGACCAGCTCCCGCACGGCGTCGGCCCGGCTGGGTGCGGTCGCGAAGTACCCCGACGGCAGCACCTGCTGCGGCAGGGCGTAGACCCGCTCGAACCCGGACCGTCCCGCGCTGACGACGTCTCCCCAGCGGAAGAGCTGCTCGAGCCCGTGCTTCACGTCGCTCCAGCCCCACCACGGGCCCCGTCGGACGTTGGACTCGTGTTCGACCGCACTCGCGGGCATCGGTCCCTCGGCGGCGAGCAGGGCCAGGAGCTCGCCGCGCACGCGGGCAGTGCGCTCCACGCCGGGGATCCGGAGCGGGTTGGTCGTGTCACGCTGCCGGTACGCGTCCATCCGCCACCGGAACAGCCGGAGGTCGTCACGCGGGACGAACGCCGCCTCGTGAGCCCAGTACTCGATCCACGGGCTGCGCTGCGTCAGGGTCAGCCGGTCGAGGGCGCCTTTGTCGTACGGACCCAGTCGGGCGAAGAGCGGCAGGTAGTGGCTGCGCTCGAAGACGTTGACGGAGTCGATCTGCAGCACACCGAGTCGGGCGAGGCCGGCCGACACCGCCCGGTTCGGCACGAGCATCGCCGACGAGCCCGAGGGCGACGGGACCGCCCCCGAGGGCGACGGGACCGCCGAGGGCGTCCGACCGAACCCCTGCGCGGCGAGGGCGACGCGGCGGGCCTCGGCAGCGGAGAGCGTGGTCCTGACCATGACGGGAACGCTACCGAGCCCCGCCGACGCCCGGACCAGCCCCTGGACCGACGTCGCACATGCCCGGACCGGCACCTGCCCGGTTCCGCGTGGCTACAGTGGCGGAATGGCATGGGGAAAGAAGACTCATCCCGACCCCGTGGTCGAGGATTCGGTACCACTCGGCATGCGCATCGCGGGGGCGTTCTCGTGGCGCGTGCTCGTCGTCGCGGGCGTCATCGCCCTCTTCGTCTGGCTGATGACGATCTTCAGCGAGATCCTGATCCCCTTCCTGATCGGCGTCGTGATCTCCGCCCTGCTCGTGCCGCTCTCGAACCGGCTGCAGCGCTGGCACGTCCCGAAGTGGCTCGCGGTCATCATCAGCCTGCTCGGCGGGCTCGCCGCGGTAGCGGCCCTCGTGTGGCTCGTGATCGACCAGATCGTCGCCTCGTACCCGTCGCTCCGGGACCGCACGGTGTCCCAGTACGGCAACGTCCGGTCGTTCGTGCTCAACTCCGGATTCGGGATCTCACAGAAAGACGTCAACACCTGGCTCGACGAAGCCACCAAGTGGGTGCAGGACAACTCCGGCACGATCCTGTCGGGCGTCGCGAGTGCCGGCTCGAGCGCCACGCACGTGTTCGAGGCGCTGTTCATCATCCTGTTCACCACGATCTTCCTGCTCATCGACGGCAAGAACGTCTGGCGCTGGACGGTGCGGCTGTTCCCGCGCAAGGCCCGGGCGACCGTCGACGGTGCGGGCGTCGCCGGCTGGATCACCCTGACGAGCTTCATCCGTGTGCAGATCTTCGTCGCCTTCGTCGACGCGGTCGGCATCGGCCTGGGGGCGTTCATCGTCGGCCTGTTCTTCGGCGGCATGCCCCTGGTCATCCCGATCGCCGCCATCGTGTTCCTCGGTGCCTTCATCCCCGTCGTCGGTGCGATCGTCACCGGCTTCCTCGCCGTCTTCGTCGCCCTGATCTTCAACGGCCCGCTGGCCGCGCTCCTGGTGCTCGGCGTGGTCCTGCTCGTGCAGCAGATCGAGGGCCACATCCTGCAGCCGCTCGTGATGGGCAACGCGGTCAAGGTGCACCCGCTGGCCGTCGTGCTCGGCGTGACCGCAGCCTCCGGTCTGGCCGGCATCGCCGGTGCGTTCTTCGCCGTCCCGCTGATCGCCACCCTGAACGCGATGGTCACCACGATCGCGAGCGGTCGCTGGCGTGGGCTCGACTCGGACCACGTGCTCGAGGCCACCCCGAAGCACGGTCAGCACGGCAGGATCCAGCTGCTGCGGCGACGACGGCACCAGGTCGGCGACGACGTCCCGGCGCCCGGCAGCGACGCGCAGCCGGCCGCCGAGCCCGGCACCGCCAGCACCAACTGAGCGTCACGTGGCAGCCGCGGAGTCCGCGACCGACGATGATGGGATCGTGACCGACACGACTGCGCCCCCGATCCCGACGCTCGCCGACATCGAGGCGGCGCGCGAGACGATCGCCGGGGTCGCACGGGTCACCCCGATGGAGACGTCGAAGTTCCTCGAGGGACTGCTCGGCTCACCCGTCCACCTGAAGTGCGAGAACCTGCAGCGCACCGGTGCGTACAAGGTCCGCGGCGCCTACAACCGGCTGTCGACCCTGTCGGCGGCCGAACGGGAGGCCGGGGTCGTCGCCGCCAGCGCCGGCAACCACGCGCAGGGGGTCGCTTTCGCCGCCCGTGAGCTCGGCATCCCCGCCACGATCTTCACGCCGGTGGGCGTCGCCCTGCCCAAGCTGCAGGCCACCCGCCGCTACGGCGCCGACGTGGTGCTCCGTGGGCACTCCGTCGAAGAGGCACTGTCCGCCGCGAAGGAGTTCGCGGCCCGCACCGGAGCGGTCTTCATCCCGCCGTTCGACCACCCCGCCGTGATCGCCGGTCAGGGCACGCTCGGGCTCGAGATCCTCGACCAGGTCCCCGACGTCGACACGGTCGTCGTCCCGATCGGCGGCGGCGGGGTCATCTCCGGCATCGCGATCGCCGTCAAGGGCCTCGCCGAACGCCTGGGCCGCGAGATCCGGGTCATCGGCGTGCAGGCCGAGAACGCCGCCGCCTACCCGTCCTCGATCGTCGCGGGGGAGCCGATGACGATCACCACGTCACCGACGATCTCCGACGGCATCGCGGTGGCACGTCCGGGCGACATGAACTTCCCGATCATCCGCGACCTGGTCGACGAGATCGTCACCGTCTCGGACGACGACACCGCCCGGGCACTGCTCGTGCTCCTCGAGCGCGCGAAGCTCGTGGTCGAGGCCGCCGGAGCGGTCGGCGTCGCCGCGATCATGTCCGGCGCCGTGCACGACACCGGCCGGACCGTGGTGCTGCTCAGCGGCGGCAACATCGACCCGCTCATGATGGAGCGGATCATCACCCGCGGCCTCGTCGCCGCGTCGCGCTACATCGGCATCCGGATCATGCTGCCGGACCGCCCGGGCCAGCTGGCCCGCGTGTCCCAGATCATCTCGGACGCCGGTGCGAACGTCGTCGAGGTCCTGCACACCCGGCACGGCCAGGGACTCGTCATCAACGAGGTCGCGCTCGACCTGTCCATCGAGGCGCGCGGCCCCGGCCACGCGGACGAGGTGATGGCGCGCCTGCAGGAAGCCGGGTTCCGCCCGGAGCAGCTCACGAACTGACGGATCGACGGACGGCGGCAGCGGCCTGGAGGCTCGCCCCGGCTCCGACGTCCGGCGCACGCAGGACGGGCCACGGGCCTCCAGGACGGTGCCGGCCACCGTCGACGGGGTCCGGACGCGGATCGGGTGTCGTGACCACTCGGCGGGCACGCACGAGCCCGCACACGCAACAGCCCGGCGTGCGCGAGGGAGAGCGCACCCCGGGCTGGAGTGTCAGGCGCCGGACGGCAGCGACGGCCTAGGGCTCGTAGCGCTCGACGTTCGTGACCTCGACCGCGATCTCCTTGCCGTTCGGCGCGGTGTACGAGGTCTTGCCGCCGGTGCGGAGGCCGAGGATCGCGGCACCCACCGGGCTGACCGGGCTGTACACGGTGAGGTCCGAGCCCTCGGCGACGATCTCGCGGTTGCCCACCAGGAACGTCGACGGGTCGCCGGCGATCGTGGCCGTGACGACGGTGCCCGGCTCGACGGTGCCGTCGAACTCGGCCTCCGTCACCGTGGCGTGCTTGAGGAGCTCGGTCAGCGACCGGATGCGGGCCTCGATCTTGCCCTGCTCGTCCTTGGCGGCGTGGTAGCCGCCGTTCTCCTTGAGGTCGCCCTCTTCACGGGCGGCCTCGATGCGGCTCGCGATCTCGATGCGGGCCGGGCCGGTGAGCTGCTCGAGCTCGGCGGTGAGACGGTCGAACGCCTCCTGGGTCAGCCAGGTGCCCTGCGTGTCGTTGCTCATGTCGTTTCCCTTCGGCCGTGGTGGTCGGGACCGGTCACGGCGTGTGGCGCAAAAGAATCGAGACCGGCCGGCGGCCGGTCTCGATTCGTGATTCCGAGCAGTCTAGGGAACCCAGCACGAGTGGATCAACCCGGTGACCGCCCGCGTCGTCGTGTTCACCTGCGTCGAGATCGAGCGGTCGCGCTGCTCCTCCGCGGGCAGCGTCACGACCCGCCACCCGACGATCGTGTACGACTTGTCCAGCGCCTGGACCGCGCACTCCACGCGGGTGCCCGGGTCGACGGCGACCTGGGTGTGCACGACGACGCTGTGGTCGGACAGGACCTCGTACCCGACGTCGTCGGTGTCGAGCCCGTGGGTCGTCTGACCGGGGCCTGCCCAGATCACCCAGACGGCGAACACGACCGCGATGGCCACCGCGATCACGACGGCCAGCAGCTTGCCGCGCCGCCGGGTGTCCGCGCTGCGCCCGTACCGGTCGTCGAGCGACGTCCGGTCGTCGAGGACGGCGGACGTACCGCGTTCGGTTCCGCCTGCTGGGGCGTGGTGCTGATCGGACAGTTCGGGGCTCCCGGGGTGATTATCCTGATCCCAGGGTAGTTCACGCTCGCCGTGCGCCACCCGCGACCGCAAGTCCGCGAGCTGTGGAGGAACGCCTTGCCCCATCGTCTGCTGGCCGTGCACGCCCACCCCGACGACGAGTCGAGCAAGGGAGCGGCCACGGCGGCGAAGTACGTGGCCGACGGCGCCCAGGTCCTCGTCGTCTCGTGCACGGGTGGCGAAGCGGGGGACATCCTCAACGAGCAGCTCTCGGACACCGCGAAGGCCCGGGCACACCGCGACATGGCCGGCTTCCGGCGCACCGAGATGGCCGCAGCGCAGGCAGCCCTCGGCATCGACCACGTGTGGCTCGGGTACCACGACTCCGGTCTGCCCGACGCCGAGAAGGGCGAGACCGTCCGGCCCGGCACCTTCGCGACCGTGCCGCTCGAGTACAGCACCGAGGCACTGGTCCGCGTCATCCGGCGCTTCCGTCCGCACGTCCTGGTCACGTACGACGAGAACGGCGGGTACCCGCACCCGGACCACATCCGGACGCACGAGGTCTCGGTCGCCGCCTGGCGCGATGCCGCCGACCCCGAGACGTACCCGGATGCCGGACCGGCCTGGTCGGTCTCGAAGCTCTACTACGAGCGGACGATGAACCCGCGCCGGTTCACCGCCTTCCACGAGGCGCTGCGTGAGCGGGAGCCCGAGAACCCGCTCCTCGAGCAGCTCGGCGAGTGGGTGGAGCGGTTCGCGGACCGCCCGGACCTCGCCACGTCCCACGTCGACGTGCACGAGTACTTCGACGCCCGCGACGCCGCACTCCGCGCACACGCCAGCCAGGTGCCGCCGGACAGCCCCTTCTTCTACTGGCCGAACGACCTGCTCGCCGAGGTCTGGCCGACCGAGGACTACCAGCTCGTCGAGTCCCGGGTCCCCACCGAGCTCCCCGAGTCCGACCTGTTCGCAGGCATCCCATCCGAAGAGGACGCACACGCGTGAGCACCATCGCCGCGGTACTGGCCGCCACCACCCCCAGTCCGAGCCCGAGTGGCGTCCCGGACGTCGACGTCACCCCGGGGGTCGCCGGCTTCGTCGCGATCGCCCTGGTCGCCATCGTGACGATCCTGCTGGTGGTCGACATGACCCGACGCATCCGCCGGACCCGCTACCGCGCCGAGATCCGGGAACGCTTGGAGGCCGAGGCCGCCGGTGACTCCGGCCACGGTGCCGTGACGGACGAGCCGGCGCGGCGTGCCGCGGAAGACGGCCGGGCCGACGTCGGCGACGACACCGAGCGCGGCTGACGCGACCCACTGACGGACGGGAGGCTCCCCACCGGCTGGTGGGGAGCCTCCCGTCCGTCCGTGTGGTCGCGCCCCGCCGTCTGCGGGAGACGCCCTCGTGTGCGCAGGACGCCGCCGGCAGGGTCTTGCACGGACGGCGGCGTCTGGCTCGGACGGCGGCGTCCGGCGCAGACGGGGACCCTGACGGCCGGGTCAGCGCACCGGGTGCACCGCGATCACGAGGATGCCGGCCCACTGCGCCGCGAAGGCGACGACGGTGAGGGCGTGGAAGACCTCGTGGAAGCCGAAGAACGTCGGCGAGGGGTCCGGACGCTTGAAGCCGTAGACGGCCGCGCCGAGGATGTAGGCCAGTCCGCCGGCGAGCACGAGCACCGTCATCGGCACGCTGGCGGCGAAGAGCTGCGGCAGGATCAGGAACGCCGCGCAGCCGAGCGCCAGGTACAGCGGCACGTACAACCACCGTGGTGCGCCGATCCAGAAGACGCGGAACGCGACGCCGAGCAACGCGCCGCTCCACATCACCCACAGCACGATGACCATCAGTTCGTGCGGCAGTGCGCAGACCGCGACGGGTGTGTAGGTGCCGGCGATGAGCAGGAAGATGTTCGTGTGGTCGATGCGCTTGAGCACGCGCTTGACGACCGGTCGCCAGGGGAAGCGGTGGTAGGTCGCCGAGACGCCGAACATGATCAACGACGTGGCCATGAACACGGCGCTCGCACCCTTCGCCGCCGGGGTCGCCGCGAGCGTGATGAGCACGACGCCCATGGCCGCTGCGAACGGGAACGTGCCGGCGTGGATCCAACCGCGCCATGCCGGGCGGGCGTCGGCGGGACCGGTCGTGGTCGGGGTGGTCTCGGCCTCCTCCGTGAACGGCACGTGGGGGAGGGCGGGCACGCCCTGGTCTGACTGCATGCTCCGACCGTACGGCCGGCGTGCGGGACGGTGGCTGAGAGTCAGCACGAGGGGTCCTTGCACTACAGTCGACGCGTGACGGGCAGGCTGGGATGGGCGGGACGCGGGCTCCTCTACCGCGCCTACCAGAACCGCATCCGCCGCCAGATCGACGGGGCGCAGAAGCCCCGGCACGTCGCGATGATCGTCGACGGGAACCGACGGTGGGCCCGACAGCTGGGCCTCGAGACCGCCGCCCACGGGCACCGGGCCGGCGCGGCGAAGATCCCCGAGTTCCTGTCCTGGTGCGAGGACCTGGACATCCAGGTCGTCACGCTCTACCTGCTCTCGGCCGACAACCTGAAGGGCCGTGGCGGCGAGGAGCTCGACCAACTCGTCGGGATCATCGCGGACCTGGCCGAGCGGCTCTCGCACCACCGCACCTGGCGTGTCCAGCACGTGGGCTCGAACGACGGCCTGCCGCCGGAGCTCGTCGCGGCACTCGCAGCCGCCGAGGAGCGCACCGCCGACCACACCGGGCTGCACATCAACCTGGCGGTCGGCTACGGCGGCCGGCGGGAGATCGCCGACGCCATGCGGAGCATCGTCCGGAGCCACGGTGAGGGCGGCGGGACGCTCGACACCCTGGCCGAGGTCCTCACGCCCGAGCTCATCGGCGACCACCTGTACACGCAGGGGCAGCCGGACCCGGACCTGATGATCCGGACCTCGGGGGAACAGCGGCTGTCGGACTTCCTGCTGTGGCAGAGCGCACACAGCGAGTTCTACTTCGTCGAGGCGTTCTACCCGGACCTCCGGGAGGTCGACTTCCTCCGAGCGGTCCGGGACTTCGGGTTGCGGTCGCGCCGGTTCGGCGGCTGACCCGGACGGTTCTGAGCGCCCGCACAGGAAGCGAGACGTTCTCATGACCTCCGATCGCCTGCATCCGCCTCGTGGCGTTCCGCGGACTGCATTCGCCCGCATGCACGGGTCCCAGTAGGCTCACAGGGTTCTGCCCACTGGAAGGTGCCCCCGTGACCACGATCGACGAGTACGTCGCCGGCTTCGCCGAGGAGCCCGGATACCTCGACCACGCTGCCTTCGGTCCCGTGCAGACCGCCGTCCTCGAGGAGCAGCGTGTCCTCGGCCACATCCAGGAGCACATGCGCTTCGGGGCCATGGAGACGCTCGACGAGCAGGACGCCCGCGTCCGCGCCGTCGCCGCCCGGCTCGTCCGCCGCCGCGAGGACCAGGTCGTCTCGCAGACCGCCACCACCCCCGGCCTGCTGCACACCGGGTTCGGCCTGACCGGCGGGGTGCTCGTCGCCGCCGACGAGTACCCGTCGCTCCCGCTCGCCCTCGCCAGCGCCGCCTCGGCCACCGGCGGCCGCGTGCAGCCCGTCGTCATCGAGTCCGGCGCCGGCTGGCTCACGCCCGACCTCATCCGCGAGCGTCTGTCCGACGACGTCACCGCGGTCGCGCTGTCCCTCGTCGACTGGCGCACCGGGTACCTCGCCGACCTCGCGGCCATCCGCGACGTCATCGGTGACCGTCTGCTCATCGTCGACGCCATCCAGGGCTTCGGCATCGTCGACGCTCCGTACGAGGTCGCCGACGTCGTCGCCACCGGCGGCCAGAAGTGGCTGCACGCCGGGTGGGGCACCGGGTTCACCGCGTTCAGCGACCGTGCGCTCGAGCGCGTCAAGCCGGCACTGTCCGGACCGCACGGCACGACCGGCTGGCCCACCGACGTGCCGAGCGTCCGCCCCGCAGCCGCCGCCTTCGCCATGTCGCGCGTCGACCCGGTCTCGCAAGCTCGCCTCGCCGTCTCACTCGAACGCCTCACCGCGGTCGGCGTCGCCGCCGTGCAGGAGCGCATCGCCGACCGGGTGGACCGGATCATCGACATCGCGGACGAGTTCGGGCTGCCCGTCGAGTCCAGCCGCGACCCCCGGGAGCGTGCCGGCATCGTCGTCCTCCGACCCGCCGCCGGACGGCTCACGGCGCTCACCGCGGCGATGCACAACCACGGCGTCACCGCGACCGCTCGTCTCGGCGAGGTGCGGGTGTCCGCGTTCGCGTCCACCACGGACGAGACGCTGGGCATGTTCCGCGACGCGTGCATCTCGTACGCCACGATGGGCTGACGCCGGCGCTTCTGGCCCGGCGCCGAGCGGTCACGACTCCCCGTCTGCACTCAGCCGAGCGGTCACGTTTCGTCGCTCAGGGGCGGTGGGAGCGACGTCCTGTGACCGCTCGGCGCAGGGTGCGGGGCGTGGCGGGACGGGCGGGAGGCGCGTGGCGGGGCCGCACCGCGCCTCCCGGACGTTCAGCCGGACGACACACGACCGTAACCGCAGGACCAGGCGTGTCGCTGGTGCCGTCGCACCGCGCGTCGTAGCTTGGCGACATCGGGCAACGCGCCCGGTCGGAGCGGCCACGGTCGGTGCTCCGGGACCGCTCCAGTGGCCGCGTCGAAGGACATGACCGGGCCGAGCGCGGCCCGGGGATGGAGTGGTCGTGACCTCTCAGAACGTCTCTCGCGGAACGTCTTCCACCTCGCCGCAGCACACCGCTGCGAGCAGCCGGGCCGCGGACTCGTCCACGCCGGTCGCCCAGCGCACGTACGTGCTGGACACCTCGGTGCTGCTCAGCGATCCGCGCGCCCTGTTCCGCTTCGACGAGCACGCGGTGGTCCTGCCGGTCGTGGTCGTGAGCGAACTCGAGTCGAAGCGCAACGACCCGGAGATCGGGTACTTCGCCCGGCAGGCGCTGCGGATCCTCGACGAGCTGCGCATCGAACACGAACGACTCGACTTCCCCGTCGCGGTCGGTGACGGCGGGTCTTTGCGCGTCGAGCTCAACCACTCCAACCAGTCCGTCCTGCCGTCCGGACTGCAGCTCGGCGACAACGACTCCCGGATCCTGGCCGTCGCGTCGAACCTGGCCAACGACGGGCTCGACGTGGTCGTCGTGTCGAAGGACCTGCCCCTCCGGGTGAAGGCCGCCTCGATCGGCCTCGCCGCGCAGGAGTACCGCGCGGAACTCGCCGTCGACAGCGGCTACACCGGCATCACGACCCTGCAGGTGTCCGGCGACCAGGTCGCCGACCTCTACGAGACCGAGGAGATCCGGACCCCCGACCTCGACGGCGTGCCCGTCAACACCGGCGTGGTCATCCACTCCGAACGTGGCTCAGCGCTGGGCCGCGTGCACTCCGCCGGCGCGGTGTCGCTGGTGCGCGGCGACCGCGAGGTGTTCGGCCTCCGCGGCCGCTCCGCCGAACAGCGACTGGCGATCGACGCCCTGCTCGACCCGGAGATCGGCATCGTCTCGCTCGGCGGCAGCGCCGGCACCGGCAAGTCGGCGCTCGCGCTGTGCGCCGGACTCGAAGCCGTCCTGGAACGCCAACAGCACAAGAAGATCATGGTGTTCCGTCCGCTGTACGCCGTCGGGGGGCAGGAGCTCGGGTTCCTGCCGGGCGATGCCTCCGAGAAGATGAACCCCTGGGCGCAGGCGGTGTTCGACACCCTGGGGGCACTCGTGTCCGACAACGTCCTCGAGGAGGTCGTCGAACGCGGCATCCTCGAGGTCCTGCCCCTCACCCACATCCGCGGACGGTCCCTGCACGACGCGTTCGTCATCGTCGACGAGGCGCAGTCCCTCGAACGGAACGTCCTGCTCACCATGCTGTCCCGGATCGGACAGAACTCCCGCGTCGTGCTCACCCACGACGTCGCCCAGCGGGACAACCTGCGCGTCGGGCGGCACGACGGGGTCGCCTCGGTGATCGAGCGGCTCAAGGGGCACCCGCTGTTCGCACACGTGACGCTGACGCGCTCGGAGCGGTCCGCGATCGCGGCGCTCGTGACCGAGATGCTCGACTCGCCGGACCTCGCGTAGCGGGCAGGCGGCCGCGCCGGCGCCGCGGCCGCGGCGCCGGCGCGGCCGCGGCGCGGCGCAGCGCAGCGCAGCGCGGCCGCCGCGGCGGCCGGCCCGCCGGCGCTGGCCGGCCCGCCGGCGCTGGCCGGACAGGCACAACGGAAACCGCTCCGAACCTCGGGATGCCGTGGTTCGGAGCGGTTTCCGTTGTGCGCAGCCGCCTCGAGCCGCGGCGCAGTGGACGCCAGCAAGGACGGACGGGAGGCGCGGTGCGTGCCCGCACCGTGCCTCCCGTCCGTCGCGGTGCGAGACGCCGCCGGGCTGGCGAGACGGCGCCGGGCTCGAGGGACGGTGCCGGGCTCGCGAGACGCCGCCAGACTCGCGAGACGGCGCCGGAGGTGCGAGACGGCGCCGGGCTCTCGGGACGCCGCCGGAGGTGCGAGACGCCGCCGGGCTCCCGGGACGCCGCTGGACGTGCGAGACGCCGCCGAAGTCGGCGGCGTCTCGTGCACTCGGCGGCGTCTCGTGCAGACGCCGGCGTCCTGCGGACGGGTCAGTTCGGGTGGGTCATGCTCAGGACGTCGAGGGCGCTGTCGAGCTGTTCCTCGGAGACCTCGCCGCGCTCGACGAACCCGAGGGCGACGACGGCCTCGCGGACCGTGAGCCCCTCGGCGACTGCGTACTTGGCGACCTTCGCGGCCGACTCGTAGCCGATGACCCGGTTCAGCGGCGTCACGATCGACGGCGAGGACTCCGCGAAGGCACGCGCCCGCTCGAGGTCCGCCTGCAGTCCGTCGACCGTCTTGTCGGCGAGCACCCGGGAGCTGTTCGCGAGCAGTCGGATCGACTCGAGGAGCGCCGTCCCCATCACCGGGATCGCAACGTTCAGCTCGAACGAGCCGGAGGCGCCTGCCCACGACACGGTGGCGTCGTTGCCGATCACCCGGGCGGCGACCATGAGCGTGGCCTCCGGGATGACCGGGTTCACCTTGCCGGGCATGATCGACGAGCCCGGCTGCAGGTCGGGAATGTGCAGCTCGCCGAGGCCCGTGTTCGGCCCGGAGCCCATCCAGCGCAGGTCGTTGTTGATCTTCGTCAGGCTGACCGCGATGACCTTCAGAGCGCCGGACGCCTCGACGAGGGCGTCACGGGCGCCCTGCGCCTCGAAGTGGTCGAGGGCCTCGGTGATCGGCAGGCCGGTGTCCTCGGCGAGCTGGGCGATGACCTGCTGCGGGAACCCCTTCGGCGTGTTGATGCCGGTGCCGACGGCGGTGCCGCCGAGCGGGACCTCGGCGACGCGGGGGAGCGTGGCGTTCACCCGCTCGATGCCCAGGCGGATCTGCCGCGCGTAGCCACCGAACTCCTGCCCGAGGGTCACCGGGGTGGCGTCCATCAGGTGCGTCCGGCCGGACTTCACCGCGTCCGCCCACTCGACGGCCTTGCGCTCGAGGGACTCGGCGAGGTGTTCCAGCGACGGCACGAGCGACCGGATGAGGGCATCGGTGACAGCGACGTGCACCGAGGTGGGGAAGACGTCGTTCGAGGACTGCGACGCGTTGACGTGGTCGTTCGGGTGGACCTCGGTGCCGGCGACGCGGGAGGCCAGCGTCGCCAGTACCTCGTTCATGTTCATGTTCGAGGAGGTGCCGCTGCCGGTCTGGTAGACGTCGACCGGGAAGTGGTCGTGGTGCTCGCCACCGATCACCGAGTCGGCCGCGGTGGCGATGGCCTGCGCGACGGCGTCGTCGAGGATGCCGAGGCGACCGTTCACGAGCGCCGCGGCACGTTTGATGCGGGCGAGGGCCACGATCTGCGCCGACTCGAGGCCGGTGCCCGAGATCGGGAAGTTCTCCACGGCCCGCTGCGTCTGGGCACGGTAGAGGGCCGACGCGGGGACCCGCACCTCGCCCATCGTGTCGTGCTCGATGCGGAACTCGCCGTCAGCGGGGGTGGTGGTGTCGGTCACGTCGTCGTGGTCCTTCCTCGTGGTGCTCACACCGGGTCGCGGTCGCGGCGGTGTCGGTGGCGCTCCGGCGGCTCGTCGCTGCCGCAGCGGTCACGTCGTCGGGTCAGGCCTGTCCGACGACGGTGTCGATCGTGACCTCGCCCGTGGTCAGGTCGTAGGTCGCGCCGACCACGGCCAACCTACCGTCCGCGATCGCGTCGGAGACGGCGCCCGACCGGTCCAGGATCGCCTTCAGGCTGGACTCGAGGTGCGCAGCCCCCACGGCCTCCTGGGCGACGTCGGGGTCGGTGGCGCGGACCCGCTCGACGCTCGGGGTGATCGCGTCGACGAGAGCCTGCAGGTGCGGGGCGGGTACCGGCTCGCCGGACCGTGCTGCAGCGACGGCGCCGCACTGGGTGTGGCGGAGCACGACGACCAGCGGGGTGCCGAGCGCGACGACGGCGAACTCGATCGAGCCGAGCACCACGTCGTCCACGATCTGCCCGGCGTTGCGGATCGCGAAGACGTCGCCGATGCCGGCGTCGAAGACGTGCTCGAACGGCACGCGGGAGTCCGAGCAGCCCAGGACGGTCGCGAACGGGGCCTGAGAGCCCTGCAGCTCGGAGCGGCGCTCGGGGTCGATGCGGCCGGTGCGGCGCTTGTCGGCGGCGAAGCGGGCGTTGCCCTCGACGAGGAGTCGCAGGGCGTCGGCGGGGGTGGAGGCGGCGCGGTCGGTCATCGTGTGTCGTTCCTCGGGCTGTTCGGGTTCGCGGGGGGTGTTCGGGTTCTCGGCGGTGTGCGGGGTCGCGGGCTGCTGCCGGCGGAGGTGCTGCCTAGCGGGTGAGTTCCTTGCCGACCGCCGTCGCCACCGTCGTGAAGGACTCCTGGTCGGCGGTGCCGGCGAGCACCACGGTGTCCTTGCCGGAGGTGGTCACGAGGGCGTACGCGTTGTTGCCCGCACCCTTGCCCTCGTCGCGGCGGTCGTAGACGGTCCACTTCGTCCCGGCGATCGTGCGCGACCCGGTCGCGGGCTTCTGCTCGAGCTGGTCGGCGATCCAGGTGTCGTTGGCGTCGATGCCCTGGTGCATGCCGATGTACTGGTCGTCGGGCGTCAGGAGGCCGATGGTCCACACCGCGACCCCCCGCGCCGAACCGGACTGGTACTCGGCGTGGTTCGAGGTGTACGACGACGGCAGGTCCGGCACGAGGAGCTGCGCCCCGGAGACGTCGGCCTGCTGCGCGACCTGTCGGTAGTCGACCGAGCGGTCGACGGCCTGGTCGGGGCGGACCACGACGGCGACCAGGAACAGCACGATGCCGAGCGACGCGATGAGCGCCAGCACGAGGTTGAACGCCGTCTGGTGTTCACGGCGGGCTCGGCGGGCGGTGTCCTTGCGCGCCCAGGTCTCCTCCGCCGTCTCGGGGCGCCCGAGTTCGGCGACGATCGGGCGGCCGGTCTCCGGGTCGCTCATCGGGCGTCTCCCGCTGCGGACTGGTCCGCGCTGCCGTTCTCCGTCGCGGAGCGCGCCGCGTCGAGTCGGGCGCGGGCGCCGACGAGCCACTCTTCACACCGCGCGGCGAGGGCTTCGCCGCGCTCCCACAGACCCAGGGACCGCTCCAGGGTCGCCGAACCCTGCTCGAGCTCGGAGACGACACGGACGAGTTCGTCACGCGCCGCTTCGTAGCTCAGCGAGCGGACGTCGGACTGCTCGGACTGCTGCTCGGAAGACACATGCCGATCCTACCGAGCCGCCACCGACGTGGCGGCTGCCGCCCGACCCTGTGGAGGACCGCGCCTGTGGAGGACGGCAGTGGTGGAGGGGCGGTGGCGTGCGTCCTGGCGGAGTGGGGACGGGCCTCCCGGCTCAGGAACCCGAGCCGTCGGGACCGGGCCCGTCCGCCTCGAGCGTCCCGACCGCGGTCCCCGTGCCGAGCGTGACGTGCACCGGTGTCGCCCCGTCGAGGTCGTCCGCGCCGCGCACCACCGACCCGGTGTCCGTCTGCACGATCGCGTACCCGCGGCGGAGGGTGTCCCGCGGGGACAGGGCGCGGAGCCGACCGGTCAGGTGGCCGACCTCGGAGTGGGAGCGCTCGATGCGCCGGTCGAGGAGTTCCCGGGCGCGCGAGAGGTCACGAGCGACCTCTTCGGCGCGGGTGTCCACGAGCCAGGCGGTGGACGCCAGTGCCGGACGCGAGCGGAGGGCCGCGATCCGGTCGGCCTCCACCGAGAGCGTGTGCGAGAGCCGCAGCCCGAGCCGGGCGCGGGCCTGCCGGACGTTGGCCAGTTCCTCGGCCACGTCCGGGACCACGCGCTTCGCTGCGTCGGTCGGGGTGGAGGCGCGGAGGTCCGCGACCTCGTCGAGGATCGGTCGGTCGGCCTCGTGCCCGATCGCGGAGACGATCGGCGTCGTCGCGGCCGCGGCGGCCCGGACCAGGCCCTCGTCGCTGAAACCGAGCAGGTTCTGGAAGTCGCCGCCGCCGCGGGCGACGATGATGACGTCGACCGTGGGGTCGGCGTCGAGTTCCTGGATGGCTGCCGTGACCTCGGCGACGGCTCGGTCGCCCTGCACCGCGGTGTGCACGGTCCGGAACTCGACCTGGGGCCACCGGAGCTGCGCGTTCCGCTTGACGTCCTTCTCGGCGTCGGAGTCCTTGCCGGTGATCAGCCCGATGCGGTGCGGCAGGAACGGCAGACGCTTCTTGCGCGCGGGGTCGAAGAGCCCTTCTTCCGCCAGGGCCCGACGCAGCCGCTCGAGGCGCTCGAGCAGGTCCCCGAGCCCGACGTGCTTCATCTCGACGACCTGCATCGTCAACGAGCCGCCCTTGACCCAGTAGTTCGGCTTCACCGCGGCGACGACACGGGCGCCCTGCTTGAGGTCCGACGGCACCCGGGAGCGCACGCTCGACCAGATCGAGAACGAGACGGTGGCGTCGACCTCGACGTCCTTGAGCTTGCCGTAGACGTTGCCGCCGGCGACGTTCCACTGGGTGATCTCACCCTCGACCCAGGCCACCCCGAGTCGGTCGATCCAGTCCCGGAGCTTCGCGCCGAGCAGCGCGACGGGCCACGGGTCCTCTGCCGTGGGCGGCCCCTGTTCGATCGCCATGGCGCCCCTCTCTCGTCGTGCGGTCCATGCTGCCGGACACCGGGGACATCCCGGGCGGCGACGCTCCTCCACAGGCTCGTCGGTGCCCAGGCTGCGCGGGTCCTGCTCACCTATCATCGGGGACGTGACGATCACCAACGGCCACTCGGTCCCGCTCGCCCCGCCGCGGGTCCCCGCAGCGCGCGGTCGACTGCGCGACGTCCCGGTCAGCGGACCCAAGCGGGTCCTGCTCGCCGCACCACGTGGGTACTGCGCCGGCGTCGACCGGGCCGTGGTCGCGGTCGAGAAGGCGCTCGAGCAGTACGGTGAGCCGGTCTACGTCCGCAAGCAGATCGTCCACAACGTCCACGTGGTGTCCACGCTGGAGCAGCGCGGAGCCGTCTTCGTCGACGACGTCGCAGAGGTGCCCCGTGGGTCGCACGTCGTCTTCAGCGCGCACGGTGTCTCCCCGGCCGTCGTGGCCGGTGCCGCGGACCGCGACCTGCACGCCATCGACGCGACCTGCCCGCTCGTCACCAAGGTGCACCGCGAAGCCACCCGGTTCGCCAAGGCCGAGCGCACGATCATCCTCATCGGGCACGCCGGCCACGAAGAGGTCGAGGGCACCATGGGCCACGCACCCGACCGGACGATCCTGGTGAACGGTCCGGCCGACGTCGCTGCGCTCGACGTCCCCGACCCGGACAACCTCGTGTGGCTGTCGCAGACCACCCTGAGCGTCGACGAGACCATGGAGACGGTGCGGCTCCTGCGCGAGAAGTACCCGTCGATCGAGAACCCACCCTCCGACGACATCTGCTACGCCACCCAGAACCGCCAGGTCGCGGTCAAGAAGGTCGCGCCGGCAGCGGACCTGGTCATCGTCGTCGGCTCCGCGAACTCGTCGAACAGCGTCCGTCTGGTCGACGTCGCCCTCGAGTACGGCGCGAAGGACGCACACCGCGTGGACTACGCCGAGGAGATCCGCCAGGAGTGGCTCGACGGCGTGCAGACCGTCGGCGTCACGAGCGGCGCTTCCGTGCCGGAGGTCCTGGTCGCAGAGGTCCTCGAGCAGCTCGCCGACGCCGGCTACGGTGCGGTCGAGGAAGTCTTCACCGCGCACGAGGACCTGATGTTCTCGCTGCCCCGCGAACTCCGCACCGACGCGGACGGCAAGCCGACGCGTCCGCTCGGCGGGCGCACCCGATGACCGGGCCCGACCCGCAGACGGACGGCTGGGCCGGGGTCCCGCCGCGGGCGACGACGGCGGTGGACGGCCGGGAGGCCCGGGTCGTCCCCGACGCGTCCGTCGACCCCGCGGGTGGTGGCGCCGGTTCCGGTACGGCCGGTGCGGCCGGTACAGCCGGGGCGGCCGGGGCGGCCGGTACGGCCGGCACGGCCGGTGTCTCCAGTGCGGCCGGTCGTCCGGCTCCGCAGTACGGGGAGTACGCACCCGAGGGTTGGGTCAACCCCGTCCTCGTCGAGCAGGAACGGCAGGAGCAGCGGGACCGCGATCACGCCGCCGCGTCGGCCGTCGCATCCGCCGAGCGCTCGAACGGCACAGCGCGCTCGAACGGCACAGCGCGTTCGAACGGCACGGCGGCTCCGGACGGCTCGGCCCGCTCGCCGCAGGGGGACCGCGGTCGGGGAACGACCCCGCGGGAGGGCGCGTCCGTCCGCCGGCTCGGTGCATCGCCGGTCGACGTGCTCCTGACGTTCGTCCTCCTGGCGATGGGACTGGTCAGCGTCGTGCAGTCGCTGTCGATCGGCTCGGTCGCCTCCACCGTCCGCCAGACCCTCGAGACGAACTACACGGAACTGCAGGACCCGGGCACGCTCAACGGCGCCGCGATGATCAGCGCCGTCGGCATGCTCGTGATCTTCGCCCTCGTGCTCTGGTGGTCCGTCGTCCGGCTCCGGGCCGGCAGGCGCACCTTCTGGGTGCCGCTGCTCGGCGGTGCCGTCGCGACGGTGTTCAGCTCGATCGTCTTCGTCATCGTGGTGTTCCAGGACGACGGCTTCGTCGCAGCGATGATGCGTCAGGCCTCGGGCGGCTGAACCAGGGTCTCCGGACCGGGCTTCCGGACCCGGGCCTCGTGACCCGGGCCTCGTGACACGGGCCTCGTGACACGGGCCTCGTGATCCGGGTCCGCCCAGGTCAGGCCAGGAACGCCGCGACCGCAGCGTGCAGGTCGGCGAGGTCGTCGACGTGCACCAGTTCGCGGACCGAGTGCATCGACAGCAGGCCGACGCCGATGTCGATCGTGGGGATCCCCAGCCGGGTCGCCGCGATCGGACCGATCGTCGATCCGCCCGGGATCGTGTTCACGTTGACGAACGGCTGGTGGTCGACACCGGCCGTCCCACACGCGGCGGCGAACACCGCGGTGCCCTTCGCCTCGGTCATGTAGCGCTGGTTCGCGCTGATCTTCAGGAGCGGACCACCACCCGGCCGCGGGCGGTTGGTGGGGTCGTGCTTCTCGGAGTGGTTGGGGTGCACCAGGTGTCCGGCATCGCTCGAGAGCAGCCACGAGGCACGGAAGGCACGGGCGGACTCGGACCGGGTGGCGCCGAGGCCCTCCTGCACGCGGGCCAGCACGTCCTCGAGGAACGGTCCACCCGCACCCGACGGCGAGGACGACCCGATCTCCTCGTGGTCGAACGCCGCGAACACCGGGATGTGGTCACCGTCACCCGGTGCCTCGAGCAGCCCGCGCAGTCCGGCGTGCACGCTCGTCAGGTTGTCCATCCGGCCCGAGGCCAGGAACGCCCGGTCGATGCCGATCCGCGACGGGGCCTGCGTGTCCGCGAAGAAGAGGTCCCACGAGACGGCGGTCTCGCCGAGTCGGGAGCGTAGCCACTCCATGACGTCGGTGCCACCCGTGCTGGCGTCGGTGCCGACGATCGGCAGCGTGTGCCGCTGCTTGTCGAGTGCCGGACCGTCGTTGGCGCCGCGGTCGAGGTGGATCGCGAGGTTCGGGATGCGGGCGACCCCGTCGACGGTGTCGAAGAGCGCGGTCGTGCCGTCGCGGTGGACGACCCGTCCGGCGATGCGGAGGTCACGGTCGAACCACGTCGACAGGACCGGGCCGCCGTAGACCTCGACGTTCAGCTGCTCCCAGCCGCCGACGCGGACCGTCGGGTTCGGCTTGATCCGGAAGCCGGGGGAGTCGGTGTGTGCGCCCAGGATGCGGAAGGGCGTCGTCGCGGTCGCGCCGTCCGGGAGGCGCCAGGCGATCACGGCACCGTCGCGGACCACCACGTAGGCACCTGGTTCCGTCGGCCACGCCTGGGTCTCGTCGAGGTCGGTGAAACCGGCGGCGACCAGACGGTCACGGGCGACCGAGGCCGCATGGAACGCGGTGGGGGACTCCGTGACGAAGTGGGCGAACTCGCTGGCGATGGCGTCGACGGTCATCCGACCATCGTGGCACGTCGTCGTGAGCCGGCATGCAGTGGGCGTTCGCGGACGCAGACGGGGGCGCCGTCCGCCGGACGCGCCCCCGGGCCTCCTGGCCGGTCCGACGTCAGCTCTGGGACTGTCCCGCCGAACCGAGGACCTTCGTCGCCTCGACGACACGAGCGGCCATCGCGGACTCGGCGACCTTGCCCCAGGCGCGCGGGTCGTACTGCTTCTTGTTGCCGACCTCGCCGTCGAGCTTGAGGACGCCTTCGTAGTTCGTGAACATCGAGCCGGCGATCGATCGTGTGAACGCGTACTGCGTGTCCGTGTCGATGTTCATCTTGATGACGCCGTTGCGGACGGCCTCGTGGATCTCGTCGTCGGTCGACCCGGACCCGCCGTGGAAGACGAGGTCGAGCGGGTTCTGGCCGGTGCCGTGCTTCTCTGCGATGGCGTCCTGGATCTCGCCGAGGAGCTCGGGACGGAGCTTGACGTTGCCCGGCTTGTAGACGCCGTGCACGTTGCCGAACGTCAGCGCGGCGATCCAGCGGCCCTGGTCACCCATGCCGAGCGCCTCGACGACACGCTCGACGTCGTTCGCGGTCGTGTACAGGGCGTCGTTCGTGCCCTCGTGCTGCACGCCGTCCTCTTCGCCGCCGACGACGCCGATCTCGACCTCGAGGATCGCGTTGATGTTGCGCGTCTTCTCGATCATCGTCTTGGCGATGTCGATGTTCTCGTCGAGCGGCACGGCCGAACCGTCCCACATGTGCGACTGGAAGATGGGGTTGCGACCCTGGCGGACCTCTTCCTCGCTCGCGGCGATGAGCGGCAGGACGAAGCCGTCGAGGGCGTCCTTCGGGCAGTGGTCGGTGTGCAGCGCGACGGTGATCGGGTAGTTCTTCGCCACCTCGTGCGCGAAGGCCGCCATCGCGAGCGCGCCGGCGGCACGGTTCTTGACGGTCTGGCCGGCGAAGTAGTCCGCCCCGCCGGTGGTCACCTGGATGATGCCGTCGGAGCCCGCCTCGGTCAGTCCCTGGAGGACCGCGTTGATGGTCTGCGAGGACGACACGTTGACCGCGGGGTAGGCGAACTTCCCGGCCTTCGCGCGGTCGATCATCTCGGCGTACTGTTCCGGCGTTGCGATGGGCACTGGATCTCCTTCGACTTCTTCGGTGATGTCCCGGTCGATGCTAGTCAGGGCCGGTTGGTGCGTGGTGGGTGTGACGGGTGCCTGTGGACGGATCGCGCTCTGCACATCCGTCCGCCGGGGAGGCCGGACGGTCGGCGCTCGGTACGCTGGGGGTGTGACTCCCACGACTGAGACCGGCTCCCTGTTCCTCCAGCCCGACCGCAACCTCGCGCTCGAGCTCGTGCGTGCGACGGAGGCCGCCGCGATCCGTGCGCAGCCGTGGGTCGGTCGGGGTGAGAAGAACCTCGCCGACGGCGCCGCGGTGGACGCGATGCGGAAGTTCCTCGGCACCGTGAACTTCGACGGCGTGGTCGTCATCGGAGAGGGCGAGAAGGACAACGCCCCGATGCTCTACAACGGCGAGCACGTCGGCAACGGCCACGGTCCCGCGTGCGACATCGCCGTCGACCCGATCGACGGCACCTCGCTCACCGCCGCCGGCCGCCAGAACGCCATCTCCGTGATGGCCGTCTCCGACCGCGGTTCGATGTACGACCCGTCGGCCGTGTTCTACATGGACAAGATCGCCGCAGGTCCCGAGGGCCGCGGGGTCCTGGACCTCGACAAGCCGATCGGCGACAACATCCGGGCACTCGCGAAGGCCAAGGGCAAGGACCTCGAGGACATGGTCGTGGCCGTGCTCGACCGTCCGCGCCACGACGAACTCATCCGCGCCATCCGTGCCACGGGCGCCGGAACGCGACTGCTCCTCGACGGTGACGTCGCCGGCGGCATCGCGGCGGCGCTCCCCGGCTCGGCGATCGACATGTGCGTCGGCGTCGGCGGCACGCCGGAGGGCATCATCACGGCCTGCGCGATCAAGGCGCTCGGCGGGGTCCTGCTCGGCAAGCTCCAGCCGAAGGACGACGAGGAGCGCCAGAAGGCGATCGACGCCGGCCACGACCTGGACAAGGTCCTCGACCAGGACGACCTGGTGACGGGCGACAACACGTTCTTCGTCGCCACCGGTGTCACCGACGGCGTCCTCGTCGACGGCGTCCGTCGCTCGCGCGGCGTCATCCACACCGACTCGCTCGTGCTGCGGTCCCGCTCGAACACCATCCGCCGCATCCAGGCCGATCACCGCGCCGAGAAGTGGTTCTGATCCGCTGAGTCGACGGCGCCCCGGCCCCGGCCCCGGCTGCCGGTGCGGCCCGCGGTGCCGATCAGCTGCGCACAACAGGAACCCGCTCGCGCCACGGCATCCCGTGGTTCGAGCGGGTTCCTGTTGTGCTGGGGCCGGCCGGCCGGCGCCGGGCACCGGGCAACGGCACCGGGCAACGGCGCCCGCCGCGGGCGTCGCGCCGCCGCGCTCAGTCCTCCGTCGCGCTGACGAGCTCCGGTGCCGTCAGCAACCGCGGCTCGTCCTCGATGCTCGTCGGGTCCGCGATCACCTTGGACTCGTCGAGCAGTGACAGCCGTCGAGCGCTCGGCAGCACCTGCCGCTCGAGCGAGCCCACGAAGCGGTTGTAGTCGACGACGCTGCCCCGGATGGACCGGCCGAGCTTGTCGACGTGGGTGGCCATCGTCGCCAGTCGCCCGTGCAGTTCGCGAGAGATCGTGAAGAGCTCTCGGGCTTCCTGCGTGACGACGTCCTGCTGCCACGAGAACGCCACGGTCTTCAGCACCGACCACAGCGTCACTGGAGAGGCCAGCGCCACGCGCTTCCGGAAGGCGTGGTCGAGCAGTCCGGGGTCGGCGGCGAGTGCACTGGCGATGAGTGACTCGGACGGGATGAACGCCACGGTCAGCTCGGGTGAGGCATCGTAACCGGACCAGTACTCCCGCGCGGCGAGGGCGTCGACGTGGCCCCGGAGCGCCTTGACGTGCTGCGCCATCAGCTGGTCGCGACGCGCAGCCTCGGCGCCGGTGGCACTGGCCGGGATCTCGGACGCCTGCAGGTACGCGGCGAAGGGCACCTTGGCGTCGACGGCGATCGACTTGCCGCCGGGCAGGTGCACGATCATGTCCGGTCGAGCAGCGCCGGCGGAGGTGGTCACGGCGGACTGCACGTCGAAGTCGACGCGTTCGAGCAGACCGGCCGCCTCGACCACGTTGCGCAGCTGCGTCTCGCCCCACACCCCGCGGGTGCTGTTCGACGACAGGGCACCGGCGAGGGTCTCGGCGGTCGCTCGGAGCCGTTCCTCGGACTCGGCCGCGGACCGGAGCTGGGCCGAGATCGCGCCGTACTGCTCGCTGCGGGAGCGTTCGAGTTCCGCGATCTTCTCGCGCATCACCTGCAGGGTGTCGGCGACCGGGCTCAGCGCCGTGAGCACCTTCGACTCGTCCTGCGCCCGAGCCGACTCCGCACCGTGCAACCGCTGCACGAGGTGCTCGAGTTCGGCGGATCGGCGCTCGAGGGAGTCGACCTGCCGTCGGTACTGCGTGTCCTGCGCATCGAGCCGGTCGTCAGCGTCGTTCCGCGACTCCTCGAGCTGGGACCGCAGCGCCTCGGCGGTGGCGCGGGCGACCGCTGCGTCGACGCCGGCACGGGACTTGGCGAGCGTCCACGCGACGAGTGCACCGACGAGGGCGCCGAGCACGAGGCCGATGACCAGGGCGAGGATCTGCATGACGCGACCCTGGCAGGACCCACCGACACCGGGCCTCCCGTCCGACGCCGTCGCGAGGGCGTTGCGAGACCATGTCATGACATTAGGCCAAGGGTCGTGTACAGTCGTGCTCGTCCGACGATGAAGCCGCACGGAAGGTCCTGCTGTCGCATGACGATCGAAGCACCGCACGCCTACGACGTGATCACGATGGGACGCGTCAGCGTCGACATCTACCCGCAGCAGACCGGCCCCCTCGAAGACGTCGAGACGTTCTCGAAGTCGGTGGGCGGCAGCGCCACGAACGTCGCGATCGCGGCGGCCCGGCACGGCGCGGACACCGCTGTCATCACCCGCACCGGCAACGACCCGTTCGGCCGGTACATCGCCCGCACGTTGCCCGAGTTCGGTGTCGCCAACGACTTCGTCGCCACGGTCGACGGCCTGAACACACCGGTCGCGTTCTGCGAGGTGTTCCCGCCGGACGACTTCCCGCTCTACTTCTACCGTGCGCCCAAGGCGCCGGACCTGATGATCACCGCGAAGAGCCTGCCGCTGCACGAGATCGAGCGGGCGCGGGTGTTCTGGACGACCGTCACCGGACTCAGCGAAGAACCGAGCCGGACCGCGCACCACGTCGCGTACGCGGCACGGAGCGCGTCCGAGCACACCACGAAGGTGCACACCGTCCTGGACCTCGACTACCGGTCGATGTTCTGGTCCACCCCGGCCGCCGCCACGCGGGAGGTCGCCATCGCCCTCGAGCACGCCACCGTCGCGGTCGGCAACCGTGAGGAGTGCGAGGTCGCCGTCGGTGAGACCGACCCGGTGCGCGCAGCCGACGCCCTGCTGGAGCGCGGGGTCGAGATCGCGATCGTCAAGCAGGGGCCGAAGGGTGTCCTGGCGAAGACCCGTGACGAGTTCGTCGAGGTTCGTCCGCACCACGTCGACGTCGTCAACGGACTCGGCTCCGGCGACGGTTTCGGGGGCGCGCTCACCCACGGGTTGCTGCAGGGCTGGGGGCTCGAACGGATCCTGTCGTTCGCGAACGCGGCCGGCGCGATCGTCGCGACCCGGTTCGAGTGCTCGACGGCGATGCCCACGAGCGACGAGATCGAAGCCTTCCTGCGGAGCAACCCGACGCAGGGCACGGCGACCGAGGGAACCAACACCGAGGGAACCAGCACCGAGGAGGCTCTCCGTGCCTGAGCTGACCACTTCCGACTTCGACCGCCTGCGTGACACGCGCGCCGGTCACCCCGAGCGGATCGCCTCGGTGCTCGCATCGCGACGGAGGCGCCCCCTCCTGGGCGAGGACGGCAAGCTCTTCATCGTGGCAGCGGACCACCCCGCCCGTGGCGCGCTCGCGGTGCGGGACGACCCGGCCGCGATGGCGAACCGCTACGACCTGCTCGAACGCCTCGTCGTGGCCCTCGGCCGCCCCGGTGTCGACGGGGTGCTCGGGACCCCCGACATCCTGGAGGACCTGGCGCTGCTCGGGGCGCTCGACGACAAGGTGGTCGTCGGGTCGATGAACCGCGGAGGTCTCCGGGGAGCGACCTTCGAGATGGACGACCGCTACACGGCGTACTCGGCAGCGTCCATCGCGGACTCCGGGTTCGACTTCGCGAAGCTGCTCATCCGCGTGGCCCTGTCCGACGCCGGCACCGCGCCGACGTTGGAGGCCACCGCGAGGGCCGTGACGGAGTCGGCCGCGCGCCGCCTGCCGATCATGCTCGAGCCGTTCATGTCCGACCGTCGTGACGGGACGGTTGTGAACGACCTGTCGGCGGAGGCGGTGATCACCTCGATGGCGATCGCCGCGGGCCTCGGCGAGTCGAGCGCGTACAGCTGGCTGAAGATCCCGGTCGTCGACGACATGGAGCGGGTGATGGCCGCGACGACGCTGCCGACACTCCTGCTCGGCGGTGACCCGGCGTCCCGTCCGCTCGAGACCTACGCGAAGTGGGCCGATGCCCTCGCGCTGCCGGGCGTCCGCGGCCTGGTCGTCGGCAGGACGCTCCTCTACCCGTCGGACGGCGACGTGGCGGGAGCGGTCGACGTGGCCGCGGGGCTCGTCCACAGCGGGACCCAGCACACGGGTCTCTCCACAGATCCCCATGACTCCTCTGCGGACCCCGTCGGTTCCGCGAGCATCAACGAGCCCGTCTCGGAAGGAAGCAAAGCATGACCACCACGGGATCCACCACGACCGTGTCCGACTCCACCAGCACCGACAGCCCGGTCGTCGGGCACTGGATCGACGGCGCGCACGTCGCGTCCACGTCCGGACGCACCGTGCCGGTCTACGACCCCGCCCTCGGAGTCGTGACGAAGCAGGTCGCCCTCGCAGACGAGCAGGAGATCCGGACGGCGATCGCCAGCGCGAAGGCCGCCTTCCCCGCGTGGAGTGAGCTGTCGCTGACCAAGCGCCAGCAGATCATGTTCGCGTTCCGCGAGATCCTCAACCGCGACAAGGCCGAACTCGCCGAGATCATCACGAGCGAGCACGGCAAGGTGGTCTCCGACGCACTGGGCGAGATCGCCCGCGGGCAAGAGGTCGTCGAACTGGCGACGAGCATCCCGCAGCTGCTCAAGGGTGAGTTCTCCGACCAGGTGTCGACCGGCATCGACGTGTACTCGATCCGACAGCCGCTCGGAGTCGTGGGCATCATCAGCCCGTTCAACTTCCCGGCGATGGTGCCGCTCTGGTTCCTGCCGATCGCCATCGCCGCGGGCAACACCGTCGTGCTGAAGCCGAGCGAGAAGGACCCGTCCGCGGCCATCTGGCTGGCTTCGAAGTTCACCGAGGCCGGACTGCCGCCCGGGGTGTTCACGGTCCTGAACGGTGACAAGGTCGCGGTCGACGGACTCCTGACCAGTCCCGACGTCGAGTCGATCTCGTTCGTCGGTTCGACCCCGATCGCGCAGTACGTCTACGAGACCGGGACGAAGCACGGCAAGCGCGTGCAGGCCCTCGGCGGCGCGAAGAACCACATGCTGGTGCTGCCGGACGCCGACCTCGACCTCGTCGCGGACAACGCGATCAACGCGGGCTTCGGTTCAGCGGGGGAGCGCTGCATGGCGATCTCGGTCGTCGTCGCGGTGGAGCCCGTCGCCGACGAGCTCGTCGCGAAGATCGCCGAGCGCGCCGCCACGCTGCGCATCGGTGACGGCCGCCGCGGCTGCGACATGGGACCACTCGTCACCGAGCAGCACCGGGACAAGGTCGCCTCGTACATCGAGGTCGCAGAGCAGGACGGTGCGGTCATCGTGGTGGACGGCCGCACCGTCCGTCCGGACGGCGACGAGAACGGCTTCTGGCTCGGCCCGACGCTCATCGACGAGGTGCCGACCTCGAGCCGCGTCTACACCGAGGAGATCTTCGGTCCGGTGCTCGCCGTCGTCCGGGTCGCCACCTACGAAGAGGGTCTGGGGCTCATCAACTCGGGCGCCTTCGGCAACGGCACCGCGATCTTCACGAACGACGGCGGCGCCGCCCGGCGCTTCCAGCGGGACGTGCAGGTGGGGATGATCGGCATCAACGTGCCGATCCCGGTGCCGGTGGCCTACTACTCGTTCGGCGGGTGGAAGAACTCGCTGTTCGGCGACCACAAGGCCTACGGCGCGGACGGCGTCAGCTTCTTCACGCGGCAGAAGGCGATCACCTCCCGGTGGCTCGACCCCTCGCACGGCGGCATCAACCTCGGCTTCCCCTCGAACGGCTGATCCGACGATGACCGACAACTGGTTCAACCCGCGGGGCAGCCGGCCGGAAGACGGCTGGACCGACGTGGTCGACGGCCGGGTGCCGGGGTGGGCGCACACCGGCCTCCGGACCGGGACTCTGACGGACGGTGGCTCGCTGTGGCTGGACTCCGCCCCGGTCGAACGGATCGTCGTGCCGCTCGCCGGCAGCTTCACCGTGCGGTACGGCGACGCGGTGCAGGAGCTCGAGGGTCGCGCGAGCGTCTTCGAGGGCCCCACGGACGTCCTCTACCTCGGCTCCGGGACCGCCGCGGTGATCACGGGCACAGGCCGACTCGCGGTCGCCGAGGCCCCCACCGACGTGGTCGAGCCGCCGGTGTACATCCCGCGGCAGGACGTGCCCGTCGAACTCCGTGGTGCCGGGCAGTCGAGCCGGCAGGTCCACAACTTCGGGACCCCGGCGGCGCTCGACGCCGCACGGCTGATCGTGTGCGAGGTGATCACGCCCGCGGGCAACTGGTCCTCGTGGCCCGCGCACAAGCACGACACCGAACGACCCGGGCAGGAGTCCGAGCTCGAGGAGATCTACTACTACGAGTCCGCCGTCGCCCGTGGCGCCGAGCACGTCGCTCCCGACGCCGCCGACCCGTTCGCGCTGCACCGGACATCGGCCTCGGACGACCGGCCGATCGACGAGTTCCGGCAGGTCCGCACGGGCGACATCGCACTCGTGCCGTACGGCTGGCACGGACCCGCCGTCGCCGCCCCGGGCTACGACATGTACTACCTCAACGTGATGGCCGGGCCCGGCCCCGAACGCGTCTGGAACATCACCGACGACCCCGCCCACGGGTGGGTCCGTCAGCTCTGGGAGTCCGAGTCGCTCGACCCCCGCCTGCCCTACCTGAAGGAGGACGTGTGACCACGACACAGCGCCAGCCCGGACCGACGCGCCGCATGACCGTCGGCCAGGCGCTCGTCGAGTTCCTGGCGAACCAGTGGACGGTGGACGGTGACGTCCGCGAGCGCACGATCCCGGGGGTCTTCGGGATCTTCGGCCACGGCAACGTCGCCGGGCTAGGCCAGGCGATCAAGCAGCTGCACGTCGAGCAGCCCGGACTGCTGCCGTACCACCAGGCCCGCAACGAGCAGGCGATGGTGCACGAGGCCGTCGGGTTCGCCCGGATGCACCGCCGTCGTGCGACCTTCGCGTCGACGGCGTCGGTCGGGCCGGGCGCTGCGAACATGCTCACCGCCGCCGCGCTCGCCACGACGAACCGGCTGCCGGCACTGCTGCTGCCCTCGGACACCTTCGCCACGCGGACCACGGACCCGGTGCTGCAGCAGATCGAGATGCCCCACGACACGTCGATCCAGGTGACCGACGCGTTCCGTCCGCTCTCGCGCTTCTTCGATCGGGTCGTCCGACCGGAGCAGCTCTTCTCGATCGCGCTCCAGGCCATGCGGGTCCTCACCGATCCGGCCGAGACCGGTGCGGTGACGATCGCCCTGCCGGAGGACGTCCAGGCCGAACGACTCGACGTCCCCGTCGCGTTCCTGCAGCCCCGCGAGTGGCACATCCGGCGGCCGATCCCGGAGACCGGTCCGTTGGCGCGTGCCGTCGCTGCGATCCGACAGGCGAAGCGTCCGGTCATCGTCGCCGGTGGTGGGGTCCTCTACTCCGGCGCCGAGGACGAGCTCCGCCGCTTCGTCGAGGCCACGGGCATCCCGGTGGGCACCTCGCAGGCCGGTGGTGGGTCCCTGGTCTGGGACCACCCGCAGTACCTCGGCGGCATCGGGGCCACCGGCACGGCCGCCGCGAACGCCGTCGCCGCGCAGGCCGACGTGGTCATCGGGATCGGGACGCGGTACAGCGACTTCACCACGGCGTCCCGCACGGCCTTCCAGGACCCCGACGTCACCTTCGTCAACGTCAACGTGGCGTCCTTCGACGCCTACAAGCACGGCACGCAGCTGCCGGTGATCGCGGACGCCCGGGAGGCCCTGGTCGCGTTGACCGCGGCCCTCACCGCCGACTCGTCGTACGCGGTCGACGCCGGCTACGTCGCCGAGATCCGGGACCGGAAGCGCGAGTGGGACGCCATCGTCGACGAGGCGTTGGCCCCGTCCGGCGCCGATCTGCCCGGGCAGGCCGAGATCATCGGCGCCGTCCAGGCCGCCAGCGATCCGCGCGACGTGGTCATCCAGGCCGCCGGTTCGCTGCCCGGCGACCTCCACAAGCTCTGGCGGGTCCGCGACGCGCTCGGCTACCACGTCGAGTACGCCTTCTCGTGCATGGGCTACGAGATCGCCGGCGGCATCGGTGTCCGCCGCGCAGCACCGGACCGCGATGCCATCGTGATGGTCGGTGACGGCTCGTACCTGATGCTGCACACGGAGCTCGTGACCGCCGTCGCCGAGGGCATCAAGATCATCGTGGTGCTCATCCAGAACCACGGGTACGCCTCGATCGGCCACCTGTCGGAGACCGTGGGGTCGGAGCGTTACGGCACGAAGTACCGCTACCTGGACGAGACGCAGTCGTTCGACAACGGCGAGCCGTTGCCCGTCGACCTCGCTGCGAACGCCCGGTCCTACGGCGTCGACGTGATCGAGGTGCAGCCCGGACCGGACAGCATCGCCGACCTCACCGCAGCGCTCCGCCAGGCCAAGGCGAACCAGCACACCACGCTCGTGCACATCAACTCCGACCCGCTGGTGTACGCGCCGGACGGCGACGGCTGGTGGGACGTGCCGGTCGCACAGACCTCCACGCTCCCCAGCACACAGGCCGCCCGCGCCGAGTACGAGCAACAGGTCGCCGCGCAGCGTCCGCTGCTCGGCTGAACCCGATCCGAGACAGAAAGCGACAGCGACGTCATGACCGACACCGCCACCCCCACCGGGGTCCCCGACGAGGACACCACCACCGCCGGCATCCGCATCGGCACCGCCCCCGACTCGTGGGGCGTCTGGTTCCCGGACGACCCGAACCAGGTGCCGTGGCAGCGCTTCCTCGACGAGGCCGCGGCCGCCGGGTACCGGTGGATCGAGCTCGGCCCGTACGGCTACCTGCCGACCGACCCGGCGCAGCTGTCCGACGAGCTCGAGTCCCGGGGACTGCGGCTGTCGGCCGGCACCGTCTTCACCGGGTTCCACAAGGGCGACGACCAGTTCCAGCGCGCTTGGGACCAGGCCGTCGCGGTCGCCGGGCTCGCAGCGGCCCTCGGGGCGGAACACCTCGTGACCATCCCGGACCTGTGGCGCTCGGACGCCACCGAGGAGGTCCTCGAGCCCCGGACGCTGAGCGACGAGCAGTGGGAGCGCCTGGGCACGGGGCACGACCGACTCGGCAAGGCGCTGCTCGAGGAGTTCGGTGTCCACCAGCAGTTCCACACGCACGCGGACAGCCACGTCGGGACGTTCAAGGAGACCGTGCGCTTCCTCGAGGTCACCGACCAGCGGTACACGAACCTGTGCCTCGACACCGGCCACTTCGCCTACTACGGCGGCGACAACCTGAAGCTCATCGCCGAGCACCCGGACCGCATCGGGTACCTGCACCTCAAGCAGGTCGACACCGATCTGCTGTTCGACGTGCTGAAGAACGACGTGCCGTTCGCCACCGCGGTGTCGCAGGGCATCATGACCGAGCCGCCGCACGGGACCCCGGCGCTCGCGCCGATCATCGAGGCCGTCGCCCGCATCAACCCGGACGTGTTCGGCATCGTCGAGCAGGACATGTACGGCTGCTCCGTCGACGCCCCGGGGCCGATCGCCGAGCGCACCTTCCAGCACATCTTCGGTTCGACCGCGGCCGCGCGGACCGACTGACGTCGCGAACGCCACCGTCAGCTCGACACCGTCACCACGACACCGTCCACCACACAGAGGAAGACAGTCATGAGCACCACGCAGAACCTCCGCGTCGCCGTCGTCGGCGCGGGCATGATGGGCGCGGACCACGTCCGACGCATCACCGCGAAGATCTCGAACGCCGACGTCGTCGCGGTCGTCGAGCCGGACGCGTCCCGGGCCGCCGCCGCTGCTGCGCTGGCCCCGGGTGCGATCACCGCGGCCTCGTTCGAGGAAGCCCTCGACTCCACCGACATCGACGGTGTCATCATCGCGACGCCCGGGTTCCTGCACGAGCCGATCCTCGTGACCGCCCTCGAGCGCGGTCTCGCCGTGCTCTGCGAGAAGCCGCTGACGACGAGTGCCGAGGACAGCCTGCGCATCGTGCAGCTCGAGCAGGAGCACGCCGGTCGGCCGACGATCCAGGTCGGGTTCATGCGACGGTTCGACGCCGGGTACCAGGAGCTCAAGGCGCTGCGGGAGTCGGGCGCGAACGGCGCTCTGCTCGCGCTGCACCACGCCCACCGCAACCCGACCACGCCACCGAACTTCAGCGAGTCGATGCTCATCCACGACTCGGTGATCCACGAGATCGACATCATCCCGTTCCTCACGGGCGAAGCGATCACGAGCGTCGAGGTCAAGAAGCCGCGGAAGAACTCGCTGGCACCGGCCGACCTGCCCGAGCCGCAGTTCGTGCTGTTCACGACCGAGTCGGGGACGATGGCGATCGTCGAGATCAACGTCAACGCCCAGTTCGGTTACCAGGTGACCACCGACGCCGTGTTCGAGTCCGGCGTCGCCTACATCGGGCGCGACACCTCGCAGACGATCGTGTCCGCCGGGGTCTCCGGTCAGGGCGTCACGCCGTCGTTCAAGGAACGGTTCGCGGCAGCCTACGACGAAGAGGTGCAGCGCTGGGTGGACGCCGCTCGCGACGGCGGCATCGACGGGCCGAGCGCCTGGGACGGCTACACGGCGTCCGTCGTCGCCGAGGTCGCCGTCCGGGCGCAGCAGTCCGGGGTGACCGAGCCCGTGGAGTACGCGGTGGTCAAGCCGGCGTTCTACAACGCGGCTGCCGCGCCGGCCGACGTCCTCGCGGGAGCGTAGCCCGTGCCGAAGATCGCCCTCGATCCGACCCCGTTCCACCACGACCTCGACCTGCTCGAGTTCCCCCGGAAGGTCGCCGAGCTGGGGTACGAGTACCTGCAGCTGACCCCGCACCGGGACTTCATCCCGTTCCACCGGCACCCGAAGGCGGACGACGACCTCGTCGACGCGTTCGCGGCAGCCTGCGTCGACGCCGGCGTCCAGGTGGCGTCGGTGCTGCCGGTGCTCCGCTGGTCCGGGCCCGACCGGGAGACGCGCGAGACCGCCGTCAAGCAGTGGAAGCGCGTCATCGAGATCACCAAGCGGCTCGGCGTGGACACCATCAACACCGAGTTCTCCGGTCGACCCGAACGTGCCGAGGAGTCCGAGGCACAGTTCTACTGGGCGATGGAGGAGCTCCTGCCGATCATCGAGGACGCGGACCTCCGGGTGCTCATCGACCCGCACCCCGACGACTTCGTCGAGGACGGTCTCGAAGCGCTCCGGGTGATCCGCGGGCTGAACTCGAAGAGCGTCGGCTTCGTCTACGTCGCCTGCCACACCTTCCACTACGGCGGGGACATGGACGCGGTCATCGACGCCGCCGGTGATTCCCTCCAACTCGTCCACGTGGCCGATGCGTACGACCACCGTCGCTCGCACGGCCTCCGCTACATCACGAACCCGCCCGGCAACCCGGTCCGGGTGCACCAGCACCTGCCGGTCGGGCAGGGCGACGTCGACTTCGACGCGTTCTGGCGCGCGCTCGACCGCGTGGGCTTCTCCGGCCGTGACGACACCGTCGCGGTGTCGAGCGTCTTCGCCGAGGACGAGAACGCCGACGCGGTGTCGCGGTTCCAGCTCGACCAGATCACGAAGGGACTCCACCGATGACGAGCACGCTCGAGACCCAGGACGCGGCTGCGGTCGACGTCCGACCGGTCACCCTGCAGGCGACGGAGCAGACGCCCACCGCGCTGTGGAACGACTCCGCCGACCCGCACGAGCTCGCGACCGCGATCTCCGAGTACGGAGCGGTCGGGGCGACCTGCAATCCGGTCATCGCCTACACGTGCATCAGGCAGGACCCGGAGGTCTGGGTCCCGCGCATCCGACAGCTCGCCGAGGAACACCCGACCGCGGGGGAGTCCGCACTCGGGTGGATGGCGGTCGAGGAGCTCTCGGTCAACGCTGCCGCGCAGCTGCTGCCGGCGTTCGAGGCATCGGGCGGTCGCAACGGCCGGCTCAGCATGCAGACCGACCCGCGCCTGCACCGCGACCGGGACGCCCTCGTCGAGCAGGCCGTGCGCTTCTCCGGCCTCGCGCCGAACATCATCGTGAAGATCCCGGCGACGAAGGTCGGCATCGCGGCCATCGAGGAAGCGGCGTACCGGGGTGTCTCGATCAACGCGACCGTGTCGTTCACGGTGGCGCAGGTCGTCGCGGTCGGCGACGCGATCGAGCGGGCGTTGGACCGCCGGGCGGCCGAAGGTCTGCCCGAGCAGGAGTTCGGGCACGTCGTCACCCTGATGGCCGGTCGGTTCGACGACTGGCTGAAGACCGTCGTCAAGCGCGACCACGTGATGATCGACCCGGGGTACCTCGAGTGGGCCGGGGTCGCCGCGGTGAAGAACGCGTACCGGGTGTTCCAGGAGCGCGGCTTCCGATCCCGGGTCCTCGTCGCGGCCTTCCGGAACGCACTGCAGTGGTCCGAGTTCCAGGGCGGTGACCTCGTCGTTTCGCCGCCGTTCCAGTGGACGAAGGACATCAACGACAACGCGTTCCCGTTCCGTCCGGACGCGATCGACGACGAGGTACCGGCACACGTCGTCGAGGCCCTCCGCCGTGCGACGCCGGAGTTCGCCCGTGGTCATGACGTCGACGGCATGACCATCGACGAGTTCGACCGGTTCGGCGCGACCGTCACGACGCTCCGCCAGTTCCTCGATGCCGATGCGCAACTCGACGCCCTCGTGCGCGACATCATCGTCCCGGCCGCCTAGGTCGTCGACGATGGACATGGTCGGGGTGGGGCTCATCTCGGTGGGGTGGATGGGACGCCTGCACTCCCGCGCCTACCGAGCGCTGCCGGACCACTTCCCGGAACTCGGAGTCCGCCCGCGCCTGGTGGTCGCGGCCGACCCGGTGCCTGCGGCGCGGGAGCAGGCCACGGAGCGGCTCGGCTACGAGCGGGCCGTCGCCGACTGGCACGAGGTCCTCACGGACCCGGAGGTCGACGTCGTCTCGATCTGCTCCCCGAACTTCCTGCACCGCGAGATGGCGGTCGCGGCGGCCCAGGCGGGCAAGCCGTTCTGGATCGAGAAGCCGATGGGCCGGTACGCCAGCGACTCCCGTGACATCCACGACGCCGTCCAACGGGCGGGGGTGGTCACGAGCGTGGGGTTCAACTACCGGCACGCACCCGCGGTCGAGCGGGCGCGTGAGCTCGTCCGCAGCGGGAGGCTCGGCCGGATCACGAACGTCCGCGGCTCCCTGCTCGCCGGCTACTCGTCCGACCCGGCGGCTCCGCTGACCTGGCGCTTCGAGCGCGACCGAGCGGGGTCCGGCGTGCTCGGTGACCTGCTGTCGCACGGCCTGGACCTGGCGCAGTACCTCGTCGGCCGGATCGCGAGCGTCACCGCACTCGCCGAGACGTTCATCACGGAGCGGCCGCTGCCCGGCGCTGGGATCGTCGACCGCAGCGCCGCCGCGACGGGTGACCGCAGGCCGGTCGAGAACGAGGACTACGCCGCCCTGCTCTTCCGCTTCGACGACGGTGCGGTCGGGACGATGGACTCCAGCCGGGTGATGCGCGGTCCGCACGCCGAGTACACGATCGAGGTCTACGGCACCGCCGGGTCGATCCGCTGGGACTTCCAGCGGATGAACGAACTGCAGGTCTGCCTCGACGGGCAGGAGACCCACGGCTACACGACCGTGTACGTCGCGCCCGGGGACGGCGAGTTCGCCCGCTTCCAACCGGGCGCCGGGACAGCGATGGGGTACGACGACCTCAAGACGATCGAAGCGGCGCAGTTCCTGGCGAGCGTCCGGAGCGGCCGCCAACTCGCGCCGTCGGTGGCGGACGGGCTGGCAGCAGCGTCGATCGTGGAAGCGGCGGAGGCCTCGCTCGCCGACGGGGCCTGGCACGACGTGGCACGTGTCGACGGACTGCTCACCGCGGACGCGCCGACACCGGTGTTCTGATCCCGGCGGGTCCACCGACCACGATCCGGACGGGAGGCGCGTCACCAGCTGGTGACGCGCCTCCCGTCCGTCATGGGGTGACGCACGACGCCCGCTGGTCGCCGCCACAGCAGCTGGGGCGATAGTATGTCCTGACAAAGTCACCACCAGCAGGAGGCACCATGCCGCTCGTCCGATTCGACCTCGCCACCGGTCGCACCCCGGAAGCCGTCCGCGCGATCGCCGACGCCACCCACCAGGCGATCGTCGACGTCTACGGGATCCCGGAGCGAGACCGCTTCCAGGTCATCACCGAACACCCGGCGTCGCAGATCATCGCGCTGGACGCCGGCCTCGGCTTCGAACGCACCGAGGGCGTCGTCATGATCCAGGTCTTCACCCAGCGGGGGCGGTCCGACGACGCGAAGCAGGCGCTCTACGCCGCGATCCACGACGCGCTCGCCGGGGTGGGCGTCGCCTCCGAGGACGTCTTCATCGGCTACGTCGAGAACGGTCCCCAGGACTGGTCGTTCGGCTTCGGTCGCGCCCAGTACCTGACCGGCGAACTCGGGGTCCCCAGCGCGAGCTGACCGGCCTGCCAGGCCCTACTTGTCGACGAGCGTGACCTCGAACGAGTACCGGTCCGGCCGGTAGCAGTGCACGCCGTACTCGACCGCTCGACCCGACGCGTCGTAGGCCGTCCGGCTCATGGTCAGCACGGGGTCGCCGTCCTCGATCTCGAGCAGACCCGCCTCGTCGTCGGTCGCCGCACGGGCACCGATCCGCTGCTTCGCGACCCGCATCGTCACCCCGCGGGACCGCAGCAGTTGGTAGAGGCCGTGGGCGCGGAGGTCCTCATCGGTGATGTCCGCGAACTCGGGCGGCAGGTAGTTCTCGAGCACCGCCATCGGCACGTCCTCGGCGAACCGGACGCGGAGGACGTGCACGACGCTCGCCCCGACCTCGACGCCGAGGGCCTCGGCCACGGCCTGGGTCGCCGGGACGTCGCTGCGGTCGAGGAGCTTCGTCGTCGGCTGCTGCGACCCCTGCGTCAGGTCGTCGTACAGGCTGGTCAGCTCGACCTTGCGGGTGACCGGTCCGTGCACGACCTGCGTGCCGATGCCACGTCGGCGGACGAGCAGCCCCTTGTCGACGAGGTCCTGGATCGCGCGTCGGATGGTCGGGCGGGACAGGCCGAGGCGCTCGCCGAGGGCGATCTCGTTCTCGAGGCGAGCGCCGGGCGGCATCGCACCGGAGCGGATCGACTCCTCGATACGTGAGGCGACCTGGTGGTACAGGGGCATCGGACCCGACCGGTCCAGGTCCATGAACAGGTCGGACGGCAGCTGGCCATCGTTGGTCATCGCGGTCCTTCGCAGGGGAGAACGGGCCCGAGCACCAGCGCCGGGCAGATTGTCGTGACAATACCACCGGGCGTGGCGTGGCCAGGACCGGCCGGCGTTGCCAGGACCGGCCGGCTGGACCGCGTCAGTCGGAGAAGACCATCGGACGGCGGGACAGCCGGGGCTGCACTGCGGACTTCGGCTTCTCGACTCGGGCGCGCACCGGGTTGATCGTCACCCGGGTGACGGCGCCGAGGGCCTCGACCGTCGGCACCCCGTGGTGACCGGCAGCGTGCACGACGATCGCGGCGCAGGCTTCGGCGTCGGCGGCGGCGTCGTGGTGCTGGAAGCCCGAGAACCCGGCGGCCATCGCCGCCATCGGCAGACGGTACGAGTCGAGGGTGTAGGTCTTGCGGGCGACCTGCAGCGAGCACATCGAGTGGTGCTCGGCCAGTTCGATCCCCGTCGCCGCACACCCGCCGGCGATGACGCCCATGTCGAAACGGGCGTTGTGCGCGACCAGCACGTCCCCCTCGGCGAACGCCACCAGGTCCGGGTACTGCTGCTCCCACGACTTCGCGTGCACGACGTCCGACTCGACGATCCCGTGGATGCGCGTGTTCCACTCGAGGAAGTCGTCGTGCCCGGCCGGCGGACGGATGAACCACGAGGCCCGATCGACGACCCGACCGCCACGCACCTTCACGAGTCCGACCGAACACGCGCTGGCGGGCGAGTTGTTCGCGGTCTCGAAGTCGATGGCGGTGAAGTTCAGCACGCCTTCGATCGTTGCACGGAGAACCGACATCACCGGAACCGGACGCGGCGTGGTGCGTCGAGGGGGCGTGCCCGCTCCTACCCTCGAGACATGGAGAACCCGCTGCGGCGCACCCCGCTCGTCCTGGTCCTCGCGGGCGCCGGGTACGGCCAGCAGGCGCCGCTGCTCTGGTGGACGGACGCCATCGCCCGGCAAGCCGGCTGCGAGGTCGTCGCGCCCCGATGGGTCGTCGACGACGTCGCCGAGGCCGACCCGGTCCGTTTCGTGCAGCAGGCGCTGACGACCGCGCTCGCCGGACGACGGCCGGACCTCGTCGTCGCCAAGTCGTTCGGCTGCGCCGCCCTGCCCTGGGCGATCGATGCGAGCGTCCCCGGCGTCTGGCTGACGCCGGTCCTCACCCACGAAGCGGTGCGGGCCGCGCTCGCCGCAGCCGACGACGCGCACACCGCACTCGGCGGTTCGGCGGATCCCGTCTGGCGGCCGGAACTGGTGCGCGGGACGCGGGCGCGCCTCCAGACCGTCGACCGAGCCGACCACCGACTCGAGGTGCCCGGCGACTGGAAGGCGTCGCAGCGCCTCCAGGCCGAGGCCCTGGCCGTGGTCGAGCACGCCGTGCGTGCGGTGACGAGGGAGACGGACGGGAGGCTCGGGTCGGCCCCGACAGGCTGCCGCCGGTAGGCTGTGCTCCCGTGGCTCTCACCATCGGAATCGTCGGTCTCCCGAACGTCGGCAAGTCGACCCTGTTCAACGCCCTGACCAAGAACCAGGTGCTCGCGGCCAACTACCCGTTCGCCACCATCGAGCCGAACGTCGGCGTGGTGAACCTGCCCGACCCGCGTCTCGACCAGCTCGCCGAGCTGTTCCACTCCGAGAAGACCGTGCCCGCGCCGGTGTCCTTCGTCGACATCGCCGGCATCGTCAAGGGTGCGAGCGAGGGGGAGGGGCTCGGCAACAAGTTCCTCGCCAACATCCGCGAAGCCGACGCCATCGCGCAGGTCGTCCGCGGCTTCACCGACGACGACGTCGTGCACGTGGCGAACAAGGTCTCGCCGGCGGACGACCTCGAGGTCATCAACACCGAGCTGATCCTCGCCGACATGGAGACCATCGACAAGGCGCTCCCGCGGTACGAGAAGATGCTCAAGCTGAAGCAGGCCGAGCCCGCCGTCCTCGAGGCGGCGAACGCCGCGAAGGCCGAGCTCGAAAAGGGCGTCCTGCTCTCGGCGACCAAGGTCGACCTCGAGCCGATCAAGGAGCTCGGGCTCCTCAGCGCCAAGCCGTTCATCTTCGTCTTCAACGTCGACGAGGCGATCCTGACGGACGAGTCGCGGAAGGCCGAGCTGTCCGCGCTCGTCGCTCCCGCGCACGCCGTGTTCCTCGACGCCCAGGTCGAGTCCGAACTCATCGACCTCGACCCCGAGGACGCCAAGGAGCTCCTCGAGTCGACCGGTCAGACCGAGTCAGGCCTCGACCAGCTCGCCCGCATCGGGTTCGAGACCCTCGGACTGCAGACCTACCTGACGGCGGGGCCGAAGGAAGCCCGTGCGTGGACGATCGGCAAGGGGTGGAAGGCTCCCCAGGCTGCCGGCGTCATCCACACGGACTTCGAGAAGGGCTTCATCAAGGCCGAGGTCATCTCGTTCGACGACCTCATCGCCACCGGCTCCATCGCCGAGGCCCGCTCGCAGGGCAAGGCCCGCATCGAGGGCAAGGAGTACGTCATGCAGGACGGCGACGTGGTGGAGTTCCGCTTCAACAACTGAGTCGGCTGGTCCGCATCTCCGTCCTAAGATCGCGGGCATGGGGGATGACGGAGCAGCAGGCGGACGGATTCCGCTGTCGGAGGAGCTCCCGACGGTCTTCCGCGCCGTCGCGGAGATCCGGCCATCACGATGGCTCCGTCGGCCGAGGCGTGCGATCCACTACGACGCGCGCTGGCCGGACGGTCGCGTGGGGACCGAAGTGGACCTCGTCGCGCTGATGTACCGGCGTGCTCCCGCGGACTACGACGTGGTGAAGCGGGTGATGGACGAGCACTGCCCCGAGACCGGTTGCGGCCCGTGGGTGCTCTACCCCACGGGCGACGTGCTCTGAGGGAAGACGGACTCGTTCTTCACAACGGCACTGCGTCGTCCCGCACATGCGCGAAGTGCTCGTCGTCGAGCTGGTCCTCTGTCAGTACGTCGACCGGGAATCCGGTGACCGCCTCGACTGCGACGACGAAGCCGGCCAGGTCGAACAGGTCCGCGCCGGGCTCGGTCCTGACGAGGAGGTCGATATCGCTCCCGGCGGTGTCCGCTCCGCGGACGACAGACCCGAACACTCGCACGTCCCGCAGACGGTGACGCGTTGCCTCGACTCGGATGTCGTCCGAATGGACGGCGAGCGGGATGCTCGGCCGCATCTCCGTCGCAGCGGCGACCATCCCGAGCGTCTGCGGATCGGGTACTGCGGTGCCGGCTTCGTACGCCGCGAGCGTCGATGCGGACAGGCGGACCGCACGAGCCAACGCGTCCAGGCTCATGCCGATGTCCGCACGAGCGAGCCGCACCAGGCGCGCTGTGCGCTCGGACTGCACGGGACCCTCCTCGCTGATCGACGACCGCCGAGCGATGACCGCCGATCGGCGACCGAACGACCGACTACCGACGATACGGGGCCGGAAACGAGACCGACGAGGGCCGCCAGTTGTCCATCGCCCGCGCCTCCCGCCCGATCCTGTGCTTCCTGCTGCACCCCGGTGCCTACCGTCGGCACGAGGGAGGTCACATCGTGAAGTACATCCACTACGACGGCACGGACATCCTGACGGGGGACCTGATCGCGGACGCGGTCGCGGACTACGCGGCGGTGCTCGGGGCGAACACCCGCACGGACACGATCGCGGTGCCGACGGTCGGCGAGGACGGGGCGGTCGAGCGGACGACGATGCTCGTCGGACCGTCGAGCGAGATCGTGGTGCGTCAGGCACCGGACGACGAACTCGAACCGGAGGACCCGAGGTTCATCCGTCGGCTGCGGGACGCCGCGGACCAGTGCGGCGGGCAGCAGCCGGTGAACGCGGACGGTGGCCGACGGTTCGTCGGCGCGGCCGAGGGCGACCAGGCGAGGTAGGGCGCAACCGGGGTCCCGGTCAGGGCCAGGGCCAGGGCCAGAGCCGGGGCCGGGGCCTTCGCCCGGAACGACTGAACGCCGCCCCCGAAGGGACGGCGTTCCGGTGTGTGCGGGTGTCAGGCGGCCAGGGCCAGTTCCGGCGCCTGCACGGCGCGCGCCTGCAGGATGGTCCGGCTGGCCTCGCCGCGCCAGGAGCGGCCCGGGACGACCCAGCCCGCTTCGCCGTCGACGGCGACGCGGACGCCGGGCGTGAGGAACAGCCCGAGGTCGTCGGCCGGCATGCGCACGAGGAACTCGCGCTGCGAGCGGTCCTCGCGGACGGGGAACTCGGCGATGCGGTCGGGGGAGACGGTGGGAGCCGCGATGGCGGTCCCGGTGATGATGGTGCGTTCGTTCGTGGTCATGGTGCTGTCTTTCTTCAGTCGTTCGGCGTCGCGCGGGGCCGGACGGACTCGATGGTCTCGTCGGCCGCAGGAGCGCGGACGCGCACGTCGGCATTCGACGTGCAAGTGCTCGCCAGTCGGGGAGCGGTGGTCTCGCTGGAATGCGACCCAGGGGGATCGGTTCGAGACGGTCGGTGTGCGCGAGTCAGATGGGTTCGCTGCAATGCACCAGGAAGACACTCTACGCACGAGAGCAGGGCTTGTCAAGTCCGCCCGCCCGTCACCGGACCGCCCGGCACACCGTTGCGCCTCAACCGGCCAGGAGGCTCGCCCACCGCTGGCCACCGGCCAGCACGTTCCCGGAGTGGTCCAGCCGGGCAGCTGCCGACTCGGGCTTCCGACCCGCTTGGTCGTGCACGAGCCCGTGGAAGTCGTCGGAGAAGCCGAGGCGGGGGAGGGCTGCGGTCACGATCCGGAGGTCGTCATGGTCCCAGCGCTCCATGCCGACGCCGGAGACGTCGAGCGAGGTCGCGACCTCGAGCAGGTGCCCCTCGGCGTCGAGGTCCGGGTCGACCGAGGGCCACATGTGCCGCTCGACGATCTCCCCGACGCGCCGCGCGCGTGCGGCGGGCCAGCCGGCGCCGATCGCGAAGACACTGCCCACGGCGCCGCCAGCGACCTCGAAGGGGACCTGCGCGGCGTCGAAGTGCGGGGTGACACCGAGGTCGTGGAGCATCGTCGCGACGAAGAGCAGCTCGGGGTCCGGGGCGAGCTCGATCGTCGGCGCCAGGAGCGTCGCCCACGCCCAGGACCGCAGGCAGTGGTGCACGAGAGCCGGCGACGACCAGGCGCGGACGACGTCCAGCGCCCGGGCCGCGGTCGGCGTCGGCGGAGCGAGCAGTGCGTCGAGGTCGAGGGCCATGACCGCACGCTAGCGGCCCCGGCGGCCCGGGCGGAAGGCGTAACACGCGGGAAACCGGTCGGGCCTGAGCGCGAAACACCCCGTCGTTACGGTTCGAGCACTGAGCAAGCGTTCAGCCCGAACCCTGACGAAGGACCCGCACGGATGCAGCACCGCACTCGGCTCCGCTCCCGAACCACGACGCCCCGAACCGCGACGCCCCGAACCGCCACGCTCCGGACGGCCGTCATCGCCGTCGGCGGCCTCGGCCTCGCCGTCCTCGCCGCTTCCCCGGCGTCGGCCGCCCCGGTCGCCACGACGGCCACGATCACCGCGCCGGCGTCGGTGACGGTCGGCGACACCCTCGAGGTCGACCTCACCCTGCCCGCGACGACCGACGTCTTCGCGTACCAGATCGATCTCGCCGCCGACGCGGACTCGCTCGAGGTCGTCGACGGCAGCGTGACCGGCCCGGACGGCGGCTTCGACTCCGTCGAGCAGGACGGCGACACGATCTCGCTGCTGCACACCCGGCTCGGGACCTCCCCGGCGATCTCCGGCGACCTCGCCGCCTCGGTCGAGCTGACCGCGACGAGCCCCGCCACCGTCGACCTCGCCGTGACGCGCGTCACCGTGGTCGCGTCCGACGGCAGCACCATCACGCTGACCGACCCGGCATCGACGACCGTCACGATCGCCGCAGCGCCGACGCCGACGCCGACGCCGACACCGACGCCGACCGCCACCCCCACCGGCGTTCCCACGGCGACGCCGAGCGCGACCCCGATCGCGGGCGGGACCGACGGCACCGGCACCGGCACCGACGCCGGGACGGGCACGGACCCGGTGGGCAGCACCTCCGGCAGGCCCGTCGGCGGCTCGCTCGCGTTCACCGGCGCCGACCTCGCACCCTGGATCGCCGCGAGCGCAGCCCTGCTGCTCGCGGGTGCCGGCCTCGTCCTCGCCCGCCGTCGCGCGCGTCGCCCCGCATCGACGGAGGACGCCCGATGACCGCCACGCCCCGTCGCCGTGACCTGGCAGACGACACCACGACATCCCGAACTCCCGGAGGAACCCCCGTGACGACCCGCCGTCGCCGCACCACCGTCGCCGGAGCCGCGCTCCTGGCCCTCGTCGGCACCGCCGTCGTCGCGACCCCGTCCCTCGTCGCGAACGCGGCACCGGCCGCGGTCGACGCGAGCCCCGCCGCCATGCTCGCGCCGTACTACACGGCGCTCGACCTCACCGGCGACGACCAGGTCACGCAGGCCGACCTCACCGTCCTGTCCGACCACCTCGGCACGACCAGCACCGACCCGGACTGGTCGACGGTCTCGGCCGCCGACGCGGACGGCAACGGCACCATCACGCTGGCGGACGTCGCCGGCCTGTCCCAGCGGATGATCTACGACGACGGGCCGTTCCAGCTCGTCGAGGCCTCGACGCTCGACATGCAGGCCGCGATGAACGCCGGGGTCACGACCTCGGCCGAGATCACCCAGGACTACCTGGACCGCATCGCCGCCTACGACCGGACCACCACGGACACGGGAACGGGCGGACGACCGCTCAACTCCATCGTCACGACCAACGCCGGAGCACTCGCCGCCGCGAAGGCCGCCGACGCCGAACGAGCGGCACACGGCATGACGAGCATGCTGCTCGGCGTGCCGATCGCACTGAAGGACAACTACGACACGAAGGACATGCCGACCACGGGCGGCTGCGGCTGCTGGGACGACAACCAGACCGACACCGACGCGGCGATGGTCACGGGCCTCCGGAACGCCGGAGCAGTCGTCCTCGCCAAGGCCAGCCTCGACGAGTTCGCGTACGGCTTCGTCTCCGAGTTCTCCTCGAACCAGCCGGCCGGGTCCTCGCTCCTCGTCGCCAGCCCCTACGTGACGAGCCAGACCGCGGGCGGCTCGAGCGGTGGCACCGGTGCGGCCGTCTCCGCCAACCTGGCAGGCATCGGGTTCGGCACCGACACCGGCGGCTCGATCCGCATCCCCTCGTCGTACAACCAGCTCGTCGGCATCCGGCCGACCGTCGGCCTGACGAGCCGCGACGGCATCATCCCGCTCGCACTGTCGCAGGACACCGGCGGGCCCCTCGCCCGCTCGGTGACCGACGCGGCCGTCGCACTGGACGCCGTCACCGGGGTCGACGCAGCCGACCCGGTCACCGAAGGCCAGACCGGCAAGGTCCCGACCTCGTACACGCAGTTCCTCGACCCGACCGCGCTGCGGGGCAAGCGCATCGGGTACGTGACCTCGATGGTCGGGACGAACCGCACCACCGCACGGCTCTTCGCCCAGGCGCAGGCGACCCTCGAGGCCCAGGGCGCCACCGTCGTCCCGATCACCGCGACGCCGGAGTTCAACCGGGTGCTCAGCGAGGGCAGCGGCAGCACGAACGAGTTCAAGCACGACCTGGACCAGTACGTCGCGAAGCACCTGGACCCGGACGTCGCCGCACGGTCGCTGCAGGGCATCCTCGCTTCGGGCGAGTACGTGCCGAGCCGGAAGAGCACCTACCAGCAGCGTGACGCGATCACCGACGCGCAGTACCAGGCGTGGGCGGGTCCGAACGGTTCGCACACCAAGCAGATCGCCACCGGCAAGCAGGTGGTCACCGGGATCATGAACGCGCAGGACCTCGACGCGCTCGTCTACCCGTCCGGCACCCCGTACGGCACGCAGGGCACGAACATGCGCCTCAGCCCGAACACCGGCATGCCGGCCGTCACGGTTCCGATGGGGCAGGCGACCGCGGCGGACGCCACGATCACCGGCGCCGGCGTCAACCTGGAGTTCCTCGGCCGCTCGTACGACGAGGGGACCGTCATCGGGCTCGGCTACGGCTTCGAGCAGGCGACGCACGCCCGCACCTCGCCGACGCTGTACCCGGCGCTGGGCTAGGTCGCGACCTGCGGTCGCGATCTCGACCGCCGACGGACGGGAGGCCCGTGGCGACACCGCCACGGGCCTCCCGTCCGTCGACGGCTCAGTTGAGCGTCGGGGTGTCCTCGGGGATCACGCCGCCCGCGTACAGGTCGGCCGTGAGGTCGCGGAGCGCCCGCAGGGCGACGCGCTGCGTCAACGGACCGTAGGAGATGCGGGCGACGCCCAGCGCCTGGTACTCGGCGGCGGGCAGGGCGCCCGGCAGCCCGATGACGCTGAGCTTGCCGCGGCCCAGGCCCTCGACCAACTGCTCGACGACCTCACGCTGGACGGCACCGGGGACGAACACGAGCGGGGCTCCGGCGTCGAGGAAGGCCTTCCCACGGGCGATGGCGTCCGCGATGCTCTCCTGGACCGGACGGTCGCCGCCACGGGCGATCGCGTCGGTCCGGGCGTTCAGCTGGAAGTCGATGCCCTCCTGCTCGGCTGCGCGCATGATCGCGGCCACCCGGGCGACGGACTCAGCGAACGGACGCAGGCGGTCCTCGACGTTGGCACCGACGACGCCGATGCCGATCGCACGACGGATGGTCTCGGCCGGGTCCTCGTAGCCGTCGTCGAGGTCCGCGCTGACCGGTAGGTCCACCGCGTCGACGACGGTCTTCGCGCCGGCGAGGGCGAGGTCGAGCGACATGCCGCCGTCCTCGTAGCCGTACATCGCGGCGATCGAGTGCCCGGCGGTCGCGATCGCGCGGGTCTCCGGGAACGCGGCGACGGTCTTGGCGCTGATCGCGTCCCAGACGTTCACGACGCGCAGGATCTCGGGGGCGGTGTGCAGGGACTGGAGGGTCGTCGCCTTCTCGGCGGTGCTCGTGGTCATGCCGCCGACAGTAGCCACGCGCTGCCGTCAGGGTTCGCGCTGGGCGACAGCCCTCGCGCACCGCAGGCCGAGGACTGTCGCTCAGCGCGAATCCTGGTGCGCCCGGGTGCGCCCGGGTGCGCCCGGGTGCGCTCGCCGAGCGGCAGACGACGTCGGATGACGTCCGGACTCGCACCGGGCCTCCCGTCAGGAGCATGCTGGGACGCATGACCAGCGACGAACAGGACCCGGTCGGCACGCTCCGCGGGGTCCGGACGAGCATCAAGTGGACGCGGTACGCGCCTGACGTGCTGCCCCTGTTCGTCGCCGAGATGGACCACGAGGTCGCGCCGCAGATCCGGCAGGCCCTCGTCGAACGGGTGCAGCAGTCGGACCTCGGCTACCTCGACGGTCCCGGGCCGCTCGCACCCGCGTTCGCCGGCTTCGCCCGCGACCGGTGGGGGTGGGACGTCGACCCCGGCCGCGTGTACCTGGCGACGGACGTCAGCGTGGGGATCGTCGAGACACTCCGGCTCGCGCTGCCCGACGGCGGACGGGTCGCGATCACGCCGCCGGTGTACCCGCCGTTCTTCGAGCTCGTGGAAGAGGCCCGATGTCAGGTGGAAGAGGTCCCGCTCCGTGAGCAGTGGGGCGTCTACCGGCTGGACCTGGACAGCCTGGAGCGGGCGTTCGCCGGCGGCGTCCGCGTGTTCCTGCTCTGCAACCCGCACAACCCGATCGGTCTCGTCCACGACCGGGCAGACCTCGAGGCGCTGGCTCGTCTGGCGGCCGAGTACGACGTCCTCGTCATCAGCGACGAGATCCACGCTCCGCTGACGCACCCCGGCGTGCAGTTCACGCCGTTCGCGATGATCGCCGAACCACTCGGTGCGCGGAGCGTGTGCGTGACGAGCGCGAGCAAGGGCTGGAACCTCGCTGGCGTGAAGTGCTCGGTCATCGTCGCCGGGGACGCACGGACGGCGGCGCTCCTCGACACCCTGTGGGAAGAGGTCGCCTGCCGCACGAGCATCCTCGGGCTGCACGCCAACCTGGCCGCGTTCACCCTGGCTGTCGAATGGCTCGACGACGTCGTCGACCGCATCGTGGCAAACGACCGTCTGCTGGCGAAGCTCCTGGCCGAGCACCTGCCCGGCGTGGTCTACGCCCGGCCCCGGGCGGGGTACCTGGCGTGGCTGGACTTCCGCGGGCTCGGCCTCGGCGACGACCCGGCCGTGCAGCTGCGCGAGCACGCGTTCGTGGCGCTGAACTCCGGGCTGCCGTTCGGGACCGAGGGCAAGGGCTTCGCCCGGATCAACCTCGCGTGCTCGCCGGAGACCCTCCGCGAGGCGGTGTTCCGCATAGCTGCCGCGTACCCGTCGAGTGCGCAGGAGGCTGTCGTCTGGCACGTCGCCTGACGAGCTGCGGGAGGCACTGCCGGCTGTCCTCCCCAGGCGGGGTGTCGCGGTGGTCCGTCCACAGGAACTGCGGATCACTCCTGCCGCCTCACGGCGGCCAGCGATCGTGGCTACGTGCAGACCAGACAACAGGGCAACGGGGCGTCCAACGCTGCTAGACATTCTTGTCCAATCCGTGTTGGACAGGTACCGTGAAGCGCGCGGACCTCGTTCGCCTGCTCCATCAACGAGCGGCACGGCGTGGCGTTCCCTTCGTGCTCCTCCGGCACGGCGGGAGGCACGACGTCTTCCTCTTCGGCAGTGAGCGCATCGAGATCCCCCGGCACCGGGAGATCCGGGAGATGCTCGCACGATCGATCATCCGCAGCTGCGATGACGGAAAGGACGGATCATGACGACGACGCACAACGTGCGCGCACAGCGGGACGGGCGCTACTGGCTCGTCTGGATCGACGGCGAGCTCCGGACGCAAGCTCGACGGCAGCGCGAGGTCGAACCGATGGCCCGCGACTGGTTGGCGAACATGCACGACCGCCCGGCCGAGGCCTTCCTGGTCCAGGTCGAGTTCGTCCTGCCGGACTCGGTGCGCGCGCACCTGGACCGTGCTGTCGAACTCCGGGACGAGGCCGACCGCGCACGCCGAGCGGCCGCTGACGAGACCGTTGCGGCGGCGAAGGAGCTCCACGAAGCCGGATTGACCGTTCGGGAGATCGGTCCGCTGCTCGACGTGTCGTACCAGCGCGCCCAGCAGCTCGTGGCGGCTGCGGACTGACCACTCCGGTCAGACTCGCTCCCGTCAGGCGACGGGCGCGAAGTGGTTGCGACCGATGACCGTCACGTGCAGGTCGACCTCACGCGACGGGATCTGGTCGGTGAGCGAGATCCACTCCCGGGCCACGAAGGCGACCGACGGCCACCGGCGGACCTCGGTCACGGGGAACCCGTCGATGAACACCTGCCACATGCCCTGCTCACGGACGGCCTGGACCTCGTGCGTCGCCATGCCGTGAGCGTAGCAACGAGAGCGCCTCAGGACACGGCGGCGAGCGGTCAGGGTGTGACCATGCCGCCGTTCACGTTGAGGGTCTCGCCGGCGACGAAGCTCGACTCGTGCGACGCCAGGAACACGTACGCCGGTGCCAGCTCGGCGGGCTGCCCCGGCCGACCCATCGGCGACTCGCTCGACCCGAAGTCCGGCAGGGTCTCCGGGTCGACCCCGGCGGACACCTGCAGCACCGACCAGGTGGGCCCGGGAGCGACGACGTTGACGCGGATGCCCCGGGGGATGAGCTGCTGCGCGAGACCCTTCGAGAAGTTGTTGACGGCGGCCTTCGACGCGGCGTAGTCGAGCCGGTCGGGAGCCGGCTGGTACGCCTCCATCGAGGCGGTGGTGATGATCGTCGACCCGGGCTCCAGGTGCGGCAGCGCTGCCTGGACGAGCCGGAAGAGCGACAGGACGTTGACGGTGAAGGTGTCGACGAGCTGGTCGTCGGGGATGTCGGTGACCTCGGCTCGCCAGTGCTGCTTGCCGGCGCAGGTGACGATCGCGTCGAGTCCGCCGAGTTCGGCGACCGCCCGTTCGACGAGGGCGGCAGGGTAGTTCTTCGCGGTCAGGTCGCCCGGGATGGTGACGGCCTTCCGTCCGGCCGCCTCGATCAGGGCGACGATCCGCTGCGCGTCCTCTTCCTCGTCCGGCAGGTACGCCAGGGCGATGTCGGCACCTTCTCGCGCGTACGCGATCGCGACCGCTGCGCCGATGCCGGAGTCCGCGCCGGTGATCAGCGCACGACGCCCGGCGAGTCGTCCGGTCCCGCGGTACGAGTCCTCGCCGTGGTCCGGCTTCGGGTCCATCCGCGACTCCAGGCCCGGTTCGGGCTGCTGCTGCGGCTCGGGGCTGGTGTTGGGGTACCGGGTGGTCGGGTCGCTGTGCTCGTACTGGTCGCGGGGCATGCGGCGGACGGTACGCGGACCGGCCGGGAGGCCCGTCAACCGCTGCGTGGTCCGGCTCGCGCCGACCGGCTGTCCGGTCCCGGGCCTCCCGGCCTGCCCCGGGTCAGAGGTCGAGTGCCATCGCCACGTCGGCGCGGACGTAGGGGCTGGGCGGGTGCTCGTCGGCTGCGAGGTGCCGGAACCCGGTCGTCTCGTACAGGTGGATCGCGCTCGTGAGCGCGCTGTTCGTCTCGAGCAGCACCCGGCGGGCGCCGAGGTCACGCGCCCGGTCGATCGCCGCGCGGATGAGACGGCGGCCGGTGCCGTGTCCCTGGTGGTCGGGGTCGACGGCCATCTTGACGAGCTCGAACTCGCCGGATTCGTGCGGGGTGGCTCCAGCGCCGTGCGGGGCGAGTCCGACGCAGCCGACGACCTCACTCCCGAGGCGGGCGACGAGGACCACGCCACCGGCGTCCACGATGTGCTGCACGGGGTCGCCGAGGAGCCGGCGGTCCTCGTCCTCCAGCGTGAAGAACGCCGTGATCCACCGCTCGTTCAGCGACTGGAACGCGGCGGCGTCGGCAGCGGAGGACATGTCGTCGATGACGATCTCGGTGGTGGTGTCGGGCATGTCTCCATCCTGCGGAACCGATGGAGTCAAGTCCAATACTCGTTCGGTCTGATCGATAGCCTCGGCGAATGGATCGTGCTCCCGAGGTCGACCTCCGCCAGATGCGGGCGTTCCTGGCGCTCGCCGACGAGTTGCACTTCGGACGGGCGGCGGCGGGGCTCGGCATCGCCCAACCCGCCCTGTCGCAGCTGATCCGGCGCATCGAGGTCGCTCTCGGTGTCGACCTGTTCGCCCGGACCTCCCGGAGTGTGGCGCTCACCCCGGCCGGTCGGGTGCTGCAGGGACGAGCCCGGTCGCTGCTCGCCCAGACCCGCCGGGACCTCGACGAGACCATCCGGACCGGGCGCGGTGAGGCCGGGCGGCTCGACGTCGGGTTCGTCGTCTCGGCGCTGCCGCTCGGCCCGATCGAGTTGGTGCAGCGGTTCCGGCAGCGCTACCCGTTGGTCCGCGTGGAACTGACGGAGGGGTTCTCCTCCCGGCTCGTCGCGGCCGTGCAGCGCGGGGAGCTCGACCTGGCGGTGGTCCGTGACCCGGACCCGGCCGAGGGGGTGCGGTTCGTCCGGTTCCGTAGCGAGCCCTTCGTCGCCGCCGTGCCGCGGGACCACCGGTTCGCCGGCCGCGCGTCGGTGCGCGGCCCGGAGCTGCTCGACGACCCGTTCGTGTTCTTCCCCGCGGAGGCCGGCGCGCTCGCCACCGAACGGAACACAGCACCCGTGGCCTCCGGCGGTCGACGGCCGGTCATCGTGCAGGAGGCGACGACATGGGCGACCGTGCTGCACCTGGTCGGCGTCGGGCTCGGGGTGACGGTGCTGCCGGAGAGTGCGGCGCTCGCGGCCCCGGACACCGTGGTGCTCCTGCCGCTCGAGGGCAGCGCACACCGCAGCGAGCTGGTCTGGGCGTCACGGTCGGACGACGACCGCGAGGTCCTCCGGAACTTCGCCGCGGCGGACTGACGAGCGGGCCCGTCCGGTCAGCGCGGTCGTCAGCGCGACCGTCAGCGCGACCCGTCAGCGGACGAGTGTCAGCCGACGAGTGCCAGCGGCAACACCGGTGCCCGCTGGTCGCCGAGCTCGTCCGCACGCCATGGCCGTGCTCCGGTGAGCGCGAGCCCGATCTGCGTGAGCACGAAGCCCACGTGCGGCTCGACGTCCGGATCCCACGGCCCCTCGACCCCCAGACCGAACGCCCCGAGCTCGTCGTCGGCTTCGTCCCGGACGGTGAGACGCCAGCGGCCGTCCCCGAGTTCCTCGACGACGGCCCACCGCGCGGTGCGGAAGCGGTCCGGGTTCACTCCGTCGTCAGTAGGTCGGCCGTGAAGTTGTGCAACCGCTGCAGCAACGACTCGGAGCGCATCGCGATCGTCGCCGGTGGGTTCAGGTGCGGCGGCGCCGTGCGGATCAGCATCGGGCAGCCCAGGTCCTCGCAGAGGTAGGTGCCGATGGTGTTGCCGTTCCGCCCGGACTCACCGGCGCGGGCGGCGGAGAAGAGCCGCACCTGCGTCGCCGGCTGGGGGGAGTGGCAGAACGAGCACATCGCGGCGATGCCCGCGCGCAGGGAGCCCCCGGCTGCCCGGACGACGATCCCGACCGGTTTGCCGTCCATCCAGGACACCATGTAGCCGCGACGGGCGGCCTGCGGGTCACGCCAGCCGAGGAACTCGCGTTCGTTCCACAGCGTCTCGTGCAGCCCCGGGATCGGGAGCTGGGCGAGTTCGTCGGGCGTAGCGTTGACGAAGGACGATCGGATGTCGGATTCGGTGAGCGGCTGCACGGTTCCCCTCGCGGTGGCGGACCGGACCAGGCTAGCCCCGTGCGCCGACAGCCGGTCGCAGCACGGGCCTCCCGGCCGGTTCAGGACAGTCTGGAGGCCCGGACCGCCCCGAGCGCGCCCGTCGCGTCCGCCACCAGGACCGCCCGGCGCAGCGCGTCGCGGCCCACCCGGCGTGCGGCTGCGTCGTCGGCGGCGAACTCGACGAGGACTCGGGTCGACCGAGCCATCGCACGGGCTCCCGGGACCCACGGGACGGCGCGCTCGACGGACTCAGCGAAGCCGACGACGGCCGCGTGGTGCTGCCGCAGGTGCGCGCGCTCGTGGGCGACCACGGCCTCCAGCTCGTCGGTGTGCAGCTGTTCCGTGAGCCCGGTGCTGACGAGGACCCCGCCGGAACGACCGGGGACCGCGCAGGCCAGGGCGGTCTCGGCCTGCAGGACCGCGACGAGGGTGCCGTCGACCTCGCGGTGGGGAGCGGCGCCGGTGCGGATCGCCTCGCGGACGGCCTCGTGCTCGGGGCCGGGTCGGACGCGGACGGCGACGGCGAACGCGACGACGGCGAGCACGGCGACGCCGACGTTCAGGCCGTGGCTGGGGGAGTCGCCGATGCCGAAGGGGTCGGTCAGCGGGCGCCCGGCCAGGACGACCAGGGCGGTCCCGACCACGAAGCCGGCGACCCCGACGACGACGGACGCCTGCCAGGCGGCGATGGCGGTCAGCGGACGGTCGATGGTCCATCCCGCCCGTGTCAGCACGCGCGGGGCGAGCGCGACGACGGCGAGGGCGAGGACGACGAGACAGGCGCCGGTGACGACCACGGGGGCGGACCGGTCAGGGACGCGTTCGGGAGTCGATCGCACGGCGGAGGACCTCGAGGTCCCCGGAGGCGAGCGAGCCGGTGAACTGCAGGAGCGCTGCCTCGCGGTCGGAGGAGGCGGCCAGCGCGTTCGTCATGAGGGAGGCGGTGTGGTCCTCCCGCGAGTGCGCGGCGTGGAAGGTGAGCGGGGCGTCGTCGTGCTGCTCGCGGACCACCGTCCCCTTGCGGCCGAGACGGTCGAGCACGGTGAGGACCGTCGTCAGGGCCGGCCGCGGTTCGTCGAAGACCTCGAGGACCTGCCGTGCGGTGAGCCCGGCGTCGGCGGTCCAGAGCGCCTCGAGCACCGCCTGCTCGAGCTGCCCACGGGGGCGCGATCGCTGTCCTGCCACGGCGTCACTCTACGTGATGTCGAAGGGCCACCGGAGGAGCCGCGGTCCGCATCCGCGACACATGCCCGTAACGCGGGCTCGGTATGCTCGCCGGACAACAGAACACGACGGCCGACCACCCGCCGCGGGAGAGCCCCCGACCCGGAGCGCACTGCATCCGGGCCAGGGCACCGAAGGAGCAAGCTCCCCGCCAATCTCTCAGGTCCAACACCGCAGCGGGCAGGCCACTCTGAAAAGCAGACACGCGATCGTGGGCACCTCCCACGGCCTCGTCGTCTCGCCCACGGTGAAAGCCGCCGGACCTCACGGGCCGCGGTGAAACTCTCAGGCCCATGACAGAGGGGGAGTTCCGCACCCGACGACGGTCGTCGGGCCCTGCCGATGCCAGGAGAACTCCGTCCATGTCAGACCCATCGTCCGTGCTGCGTTCATCGCCACTCGAGGCCGCGCACGTCGCCGCCGGCGCCACCTTCACCGACTTCGGCGGCCACCGCATGCCGGTCCGCTACTCGTCCGACCTCGCCGAGCACCACGCGGTGCGCCAGGCAGCCGGCGTGTTCGACCTCTCGCACATGGCCGAGATCGGCGTGCAGGGGCCCGACGCCGTCCCGTACCTCGACGCCGCGCTCGCCGGGTCGTTCGGCGCGATGCCGGTCGGGCGGGCCAAGTACTCGCTGCTCCTGACCCCGGACGGCGGGATCCTCGACGACCTCGTCGTGTACCGCACCGGTGACGACGTCTTCCTCGTCGTGGCGAACGCCGGCAACCGGGACGTCGCCGTCCAGGCCATGCGGGAACGCGCCGCCGGGCACGACGTCTCGGTCACGGACGACTCCGACCGGACCGCCCTCGTCGCGATCCAGGGTCCGGCCGCCGCCGGGACGCTCGACGCCCTCGTCGTCGCCGACCGCCTGCAGCCGGAGACCCCGCTCGACGAACTCCGCTACTACCGGGTGCTGCACGCGCTCTTCGACGGCAGCGAGGTCCTCATCGCCCGCACCGGCTACACCGGCGAGGACGGGTTCGAGCTGTACAGCGACACCGACACCGCGCCGGTGCTCTGGGACGCCCTGCTCGACGCGGGTGCCGAGCGCGGGGTGGTGCCCGCCGGACTCGCCGCTCGCGACACCCTCCGTCTCGAAGCGGGCATGCCGCTCTACGGTCACGAGCTCGACACCTCCGTCCGTCCGGCGCAGGCCGGGCTCGGCCGGGTCGTCGCGACCTCGGGCTCCTTCGTCGGTGACGCCGGCGTGCAGCCGGGTCCGGACGCGCGGGTGCTCGTCGGCATCACGATGGCGGGTCGCCGCGCTGCCCGTGCCGGGTACGCCGTGCTCCGCGACGGAGTCGTCGTCGGCACCGTCACCTCCGGTGCCCTCTCGCCCACGCTCGGCCACCCGGTCGCGATGGCCTTCGTCGACCCGGACTGCGCCGACGGGGGACAGGTCCTCCACATCGACGTCCGCGGTACCGCCATCCCCGGAACCGTCACCGCTCTCCCCTTCTACCGTCGCGCTTCGAGAGGCTGATCCCCATGACCGACCAGACCGCACTGCAGTACACCAAGGACCACGAGTGGATCCTCGTCGAGGGCGACGTCGTCACCGTCGGCATCACCGACCACGCGGCCGAACAGCTCGGTGACGTCGTCTACGTCGAGCTCCCCGCCGTGGGCACCACCACGACCGCGGGCGAGCAGCTCGGTGAGATCGAGTCGACCAAGAGCGTCGGAGAGCTCTTCGCCCCGATCGAGGGCGAGGTCGTCGAGGTCAACGACGCCGTCGTCGCGACGCCGGACACCGTCAACCAGGACCCGTTCGGCGCCGGCTGGCTCGTCAAGCTCAAGGTCGACGGCACCTCCTTCCCGGAGGACCTCATGGACCACGACACGTACCGGGCCTCGATCGCATGACCGCGGACCAGGACCTCACCACGTCGACGAACCTGCAGACCACCTTCGCCGACCGTCACATCGGCACCACGCCCGCCGACCAGCAGGCCATGCTCGACGTCGTCGGACAGCCCTCGCTCGACGCCCTCGTCCGGGCCGCCGTCCCCGAGTCGATCCACGCCGCACCGATCGCGCACTCGTCGGTGCCGACCGCGGTGGGGGAGACCGAGGCGCTCGCCGAACTGCGTGCCGTCGCCGGGCGCAACACCGTCCGACGCGCGATGATCGGCCTCGGCTACTCCGACACGCACACGCCTGCCGTCATCCAGCGGAACGTGCTCGAGAACCCGAGCTGGTACACGGCCTACACGCCGTACCAGCCGGAGATCTCGCAGGGCCGGCTGGAAGCGTTGATCAACTTCCAGACGATGGTGTCCGACCTCACCGGCATGGCGACCGCCGGGGCGTCGATGCTCGACGAGGGCACCGCCGTCGTCGAGGGCATGCTCCTCGCCCGCCGTGCCTCGAAGGTCAAGGGCGACGCGTTCCTGGTGGACGCCGACCTCCTCCCACAGACCGCCGCGATCCTCGGCCACCGCGCGGAAGCCGTCGGCATCACCCTGCGCGGCTTCGACGCCGCCGACGGGCCCACCGACGAGCAGCTCGACGGCGCCTTCGGCGTGGTCCTGCAGTACCCGGGCGCCTCCGGCCGGGTCGTCGACCCGAGCCGCACCATCGAGCGCGTCCACGCGGGCGGCGGCATCGCCGTCGTCGCGGCCGACCTGCTCGCGATGACCCTGCTCGCCAGCCCCGGGGACCTCGGTGCCGACGTCGCCGTGGGCACCAGCCAGCGCTTCGGTGTGCCGCTCGGCTTCGGCGGCCCGCACGCCGGCTACCTCGCCGTCCGTGCCGGTCTCGAGCGCCAGCTGCCCGGTCGTCTCGTCGGGGTGTCCTTCGACGCCGACGGCGGCATGGCCTACCGCCTCAGCCTGCAGACCCGCGAGCAGCACATCCGCCGCGAGAAGGCGACGAGCAACATCTGCACCGCGCAGGTGCTCCTCGCCGTGATGGCGTCGATGTACGCGGTCTACCACGGGCCCGAAGGCCTGCGCTTCATCGCGCACCGGGTCGCCCGGACGACCACGGCGCTCGCCGACGTCGCCCGTGCCGCGGGCGCCGACGTCGTGCACGACGGCTTCTTCGACACCCTGACGCTCCGGTTCACCGGCCGCGCCGAGTCCCTCGTCAGCGCCGCGCACGACGCCGGGTACCTGCTCCACCTCGTGGACGCCGACACCCTCCAGCTGTCCGCCGACGAGACCACCACGCCGGAGGACGTCGCCGCACTCGCCGCGGTGTTCGGTGCCGCGGACGTGACCGTCCCGGGGACCGAGACCGCCGTGCGTGACGCGGGCACGGGCCTCCCGGCCGCGCTCGAGCGACAGAGCGCGTTCCTGACCCACCCGGTCTTCTCCGCGCACCGCAGCGAGACCCGCATGATGCGGTACCTCAAGCACCTCTCCGACAAGGACTACGCGCTCGACCGCGGCATGATCCCGCTCGGCAGCTGCACCATGAAGCTGAACGCGGCGACCGAGATGGCAGCCGTGACCTGGCCGGAGTTCGCCCGGCTGCACCCGTTCGCCCCGCGCGAGGACGTGCAGGGCTACCTCGACATGATCGGCGACCTCGAGACCTGGCTCGCCGAGGTCACCGGGTACGACACGGTCTCGGTCCAGCCGAACGCCGGCAGCCAGGGCGAACTCGCCGGGCTGCTCGCGATCCGCGGCTACCACCGGTCCCGTGGGGACGAGGCCCGGACGGTGTGCCTCATCCCGTCGAGCGCGCACGGGACGAACGCGGCGTCGGCGGTCCTCGCCGGCATGCGGGTCGTCGTCGTGGCGTGCGACGAGGACGGCAACGTCGACCTCGACGACCTCCGTGCGAAGACGACCGAGCACGCCGGACAGCTGGCCGCGCTGATGATCACGTACCCGTCGACGCACGGCGTCTACGAGCACGACATCACCGCGATCTGCGACGCCGTGCACGACGCCGGGGGTCAGGTCTACGTCGACGGTGCGAACCTGAACGCGCTCCTCGGGCACGCCCGCTTCGGGGACTTCGGTGGCGACGTCTCGCACCTCAACCTGCACAAGACGTTCTGCATCCCGCACGGCGGCGGCGGTCCGGGCGTCGGTCCGGTCGCGGCGAAGGCGCACCTCGCGCCGTTCCTGCCCGGGCACCCGATGGCACAGGAAGCGGATCGTCGGACCGGAGCGGCAACGGGCACCGACGGGGACCGTCCGGCCCATGCGGGCGGTCCGGTCTCGGCAGCGCCGTACGGCAGCCCGAGCATCCTGCCGATCACCTGGACCTACGTCCGGATGATGGGCGTCGAGGGGCTCACCCGGGCGACCGAGGTCGCCGTGCTCGGCGCGAACTACCTGGCGGCACGTCTACGCGAGGCGTTCCCGGTCCTCTACACGGGGGAGTCCGGCCTGGTCGCGCACGAGTGCATCCTCGACCTGCGTCCCCTGCGCGAGGCCACGGGCATCACGGTCGACGACGTCGCCAAGCGGCTCATCGACCACGGCTTCCACGCACCGACGATGTCGTTCCCCGTGGCAGGCACGCTCATGGTCGAACCGACCGAGAGCGAAGACCTCGCCGAGCTCGACCGCTTCGTCGACGCGATGCTCGCCATCCGAGCCGAGGCGGACGCCGTCGCCCGGGGCGAGTGGCCGGCGGAGGACAACCCCCTCGTCAACGCGCCGCACACGGCCGCGTCGGTGATCACGGGGGAGTGGCAGCACGCGTACACCCGCGAGCAGGCGGTCTACCCGTCGGCCGGCCAGGCCGGTCGGAAGTACTGGCCGCCGGTGCGGCGGATCGACCAGGCGTACGGGGACCGCAACCTCGTGTGCGCCTGCCCGCCGGTGGAGGCGTTCGCGTAGGACGACAGCCAGCCCGGACAGGGCGGCAGGACGGACGGGAGGCCCGTGGCGGGATCGCCACGGGCCTCCGGCGCGCATCACGCGGGGTGGAGCGCTCCGAATGCAAGCGGTTGCGGACGACACCTGTGGTTCACCCGGGCGTCACCTGCACGCTGCACGGACGTTGATGCAAACGCAACAGATGAGCGGTACTCCGGCTCAGACGCGCGGAAGTTGCATTGTGCCGCAACGATCCTGCAACTTGGTTTCAGGCGTGTAACCGATGCGCGCAGGGTTTGGTCGGTTCTCTCTGCACTGCCTACAGTTCAGGAGTCAAACGTGCCGGGAGGGACCTCTGTGCCCGGCGCGTCCCATGCACCAGGAGGAACTCTTGATCAAGAAGCGCGCTGGGCTCACTGCCCTCGCCGTGCTCGGGGCCACAGCAATTGCCCTGACCGGCTGCTCCGGCAACGGTGGCGGAAGCGGCTCGGGCTCCGGCTCCGGCTCCGGTTCGGCCAACGCCACCGGCATCGTCACCACGAACGGCAGCGAACCGCAGAACCCGCTCATTCCCTCGAACACCACCGAGACCGGTGGCGGCAAGATCATCACGTCGCTGTTCGACGGTCTGTTCTCGTACGACGCCGACGGCAAGCCGGTGAAGGAACTGGCCAAGAGCGTCGAGACCGACGACTCGAAGACCTTCGACATCACGATCAACTCGGGGTGGAAGTTCACCAACGGTGAGGCCATCACCGCCGAGTCCTTCACGAAGGCGTGGAACTGGGCAGCCCAGAAGTCGAACGCGCAGGGCGCGAGCTACTTCTTCGAGAACATCGAGGGCTACGACGCCGACAAGGACTCCGAGCTCACCGGCCTCAAGGTCAAGAGCGACGATGAATTCACGGTGACGCTGAAGTCGGCGCAGTCGGACTTCCCGCTGTCCCTCGGCTACAACGCCTTCGTGCCGCTCCCCTCGGTCTTCTACGACGACACCAAGGCCTTCGGTGAGAACCCGATCGGCAACGGTCCGTACAAGCTCGACGGCAAGAGCGCCTGGACGCACAACCAGGACATCAAGCTCGTCACGAACAAGGACTACCAGGGCAAGCGCAAGCCGAAGAACGGTGGTCTGACGATCACGTTCTACACGTCCCAGGACACCGCGTACTCCGACGCCCAGGGCGGCAACCTCGACGTCCTCGACGCCGTGCCGGACGCCGCGTTCGCGACCTACAAGTCGGACTTCCCCGACTCGAACGTCAACCAGGCCGCCGCGATCTTCCAGGCGATCTACCTGCCCTACTACCTCGACCACTGGAAGGGTGAAGAGGGCAAGCTCCGTCGCGAGGCGGTGTCGCTGTCGATCAACCGCAAGCAGATCACCGACAAGATCTTCCAGGGCACCCGCACCCCGGCCAAGGACTTCACCTCCCCGGTGATCGACGGCTGGACCGGCGACCTCAAGGGCGCCGACGTCCTCAAGTACAACAAGTCCGAGGCCAAGAAGCTGTGGAAGCAGGCCGACGACATCTCGCCGTACAACGACACGCTCACCATCGCGTACAACGCTGACGGTGGACACGAGGCCTGGGTCACCGCCGTGACCAACTCGATCTCCAGCACGCTGGGCATCAAGGCCGAGGGCAAGGCCCTCCCGACGTTCGCCGAGGCGCTCGCGCTGCAGACGGACGACAAGCTCACGGGCGGAAGCCGCACCGGTTGGCAGGCCGACTACCCGTCGCTGTACAACTTCCTCGGCCCGACCATGGGTGAAGGCTCGTCGAACAACTACTCGCGCTACGACTCGGCCGAGTACAACGAGCTGCTCGCCAAGGGCCGTTCGGCCTCGTCCGTCGAAGAGGGCAACAAGTCCTTCGACCAGGCTCAGGAGCTGCTGCTCAAGGACCTGCCCGAGATCCCGCTCTGGTACTCCAACGTCACCGGTGTCTGGTCTGCCGACAACGTGAAGAACGTCAAGTTCGGTTGGGACTCCGTCCCGCTGTACTACGACATCGAGGTCACCAAGTAACACCCGTCTCCTCGCGAGACACATCGCGGACAGGTATCCTGCTCCGCGGCCAACCGGACGGGGGTTCGGGGACCACGGTCCCCGAGCCCCCGTACCACGGCGGTCACACCTTCCCCCACGAACGCGGGCGCCGCCGCCCGCACCGGACACCCGTGCCGACCCTCGGACCGTCCACCCCTCACGACATGAACCTGAACGACATGCGCGCTGCGAACCAGGCAGGGATCTGATGCTCTGGTACCTCGGCAAGCGCCTCCTGCAGCTCATCCCCGTCTTCTTCGGGGCCACGTTCCTCATCTACTTCATGGTGTTCTCGCTGCCCGGGGACCCGGTCGCCGCACTGTTCGGTGACCGTCAGCCGTCACCGCAGGTGATCGAAGCGATCCGGCAGCAGTACAACCTCGACAAGCCGTTCTTCGTCCAGTACCTGCTCTGGGTCGGCGGCCTGTTCCGCGGTGACCTCGGCACGACGTTCTCGGGCCTGCCGGTCAGCCAGCAGCTCGCAGCGGCTTTCCCGATCACCGCGCGCCTGGCGATCCTGTCACTCGTCTTCGAAGCCGTCGCCGGCATCGTCGTGGGTGTCGTCGCCGGTCTCCGCAAGGGCAAGCTGTTCGACGCGACGGCCCTCGTCGTCTCGCTGCTGCTCATCTCGGTGCCGACCTTCGTCGTCGGCTTCCTGCTGCAGTACGTCCTCGGCATCAACCTCGGCCTGTTCCGCGTGACCGTCTCCGGCCAGGCGCCGTGGTCCGAGCTGGTGCTGCCGGCGATCGTGCTGGCGTCGGTGTCGTTCGCCTACATCGTGCGTCTCACCCGTGCGAGCGTCGCCGAGAACATGAGCGCCGACTTCGTGCGCACCGCGACCGCGAAGGGCCTGTCCCGTCGTCGCGTCGTCGGGGTGCACATCTTCCGGAACTCGCTGATCCCGGTCGTGACCTACCTGGGCGTCGACATCGGCAACCTGATGGTCGGCGCGATCGTGACCGAAGGCATCTTCAACATCCACGGCGTGGGTGGCACGGTGTTCCAGGCCGTCAAGCTCGGCGAGGGCCCGACGGTGGTCTCCTTCGTCGCCGTGATGGTCATCATCTTCATGCTCGCCAACCTCCTGGTCGACCTGCTCTACGCCGTCCTGGACCCGAGGATCCGCTATGCCAAGTAACACCGAACCCCGTTCGGCGACGCACTACGTCGCGCCGATCGAGGAGACTCCGCTCCTGGCGGTCGACCAGGTCAACGAGGACGAGAAGACCCGTTCGCTGTGGACCGACGCGTGGGAGTCCATGCGTCGCCGCCCCACGTTCTGGATCTCGTCGGTCCTCATCCTGCTGATCATCGTCGTCGCGATCGCACCCGGGCTGTTCACGCACCTGGACCCGCGCGCCGCGAACCTCGACGACAGCAACGAGGGCCCGCGTGCCGGTCACCTGCTCGGCTTCACGCGGCAGGGCTACGACGTGTACGCCCGCGTCATCTGGGGTGCGCAGAACTCGCTCATCGTCGGCCTGCTCGCGACCGTGCTCGTCACGATCGTCGGCGTCGTCATCGGTGCCCTCGCCGGGTTCTACGGTGGCTGGCTCGACACGATCGTCTCGCGCATCGGTGACGTGTTCTTCTCGATCCCGACCGTCCTCGGCGCGATCGTCTTCATGTCGGTGCTCCCGGCGCGGAACGCCGTGACGGTGTCGCTCGTGCTCGCCGTCTTCGCCTGGCCGCAGATTGCCCGCATCATGCGCGGTGCCGTGCTCAGCGCGAAGCAGGCCGACTACGTCACCGCCTCCGCGGCGCTCGGCGTCAGCCGCTTCACCACGCTCGTGCGCCACGTCATCCCGAACTCGCTCGCACCGGTCATCGTCGTCGCGACGGTCTCCCTCGGCACGTTCATCGTGGCCGAGGCGACCCTGTCGTTCCTCGGCATCGGTCTGCCGGCGTCGGCACTCAGCTGGGGTCTCGACATCAACGCCGCACAGTCGTCGATCCGCACCAGCCCGTCGACGATCTTCTGGCCGTCCGCCGCACTGTCCATCACCGTGCTCGCGTTCCTCCTCCTCGGTGACGTGGTCCGCGACGCGCTCGACCCGAAGGCGAGGGCCCGCCGATGAGCGAGACACTCACCGAGCCGAACGCCAAGGCGTCCGGCACACCCGGCGCCCCGCTGCTGGAGATCACCGACCTGCACGTCGGCTTCAAGACGCAGTCCGGTCTGGTGCAGGCCGTCCGCGGCGTGAACATGACGCTCGAGCAGGGCGAGCGCCTGGCGATCGTGGGGGAGTCCGGTTCCGGCAAGTCCACCAGCGCCCAGGCCATCATCAAGCTCCTGCCCGGCACCGGCCAGATCACCGGCGGATCGATCAAGCTGAACGGGCGCGAGCTCGTCGGCCTGACCGAGAAGCAGATGGCCGAGATCCGCGGGACCGAGATCGGGTACGTCCCCCAGGACCCGATGTCGAACCTCAACCCGCTCTGGAAGATCGGGTTCCAAGTCGAAGAGGCCATCAAGGCGAACGGCATGGCGACCGGCAAGTCCGCGATCCGTGCCCGGGCCGTCGAGGTCCTGCAGGAGGCCGGACTCGGTGACGCCGAGAGCCGTCTGAAGCAGTACCCGCACGAGTTCTCCGGCGGCATGCGTCAGCGTGTGCTCATCGGCATCGGTCTGTCCAGCCGCCCGAAGCTGCTCATCGCCGACGAGCCGACCTCGGCCCTCGACGTCACCGTGCAGCGCGTCATCCTCGACCACCTCGAGAGCCTGACGCGCGACTTCGGCACCTCGGTCCTGTTCATCACCCACGACCTCGGCCTCGCCGCCGAGCGTGCCGAGAAGCTCGTGGTGATGTACAAGGGCCAGGTCGTCGAGGCCGGTCCGTCCAAGGAGATCCTGGCGAACCCGCAGCACCCGTACACGCAGCGCCTCGTCGCCGCGGCACCGTCGCTCGCGAGCCGTCGTATCCAGTCGAAGGTGCAGCACCAGTCGGTCGCGATCGCCGACACCGGCAGCGAGGACGACGAACTCCTGGCCCGCGCCCACGAGCGCGAGAGCAGGCCCGCCGAGGACCTCATCGTCGTCAAGGACCTGCAGAAGGTCTACAAGCTGCGTGGTCAGGGCATGGCGACCCGCGAGCTCAGGGCCGTCGACGGCGTCTCGTTCGCGATCCCGAAGGGCACCACCACGGCGCTCGTCGGCGAGTCCGGGTCGGGCAAGTCGACCGTCGCGAAGCTCGTCCTGCAGCTCGAGTCGATCACGTCCGGTTCGGTGCAGTTCGACGGCATCGACATCGGTGCACTCAAGGGCAAGGACCTGTTCGACTTCCGTCGCCGCGTCCAGCCCGTGTTCCAGGATCCGTACGGCTCGCTGGACCCGATGTACAACGTCGGGAACACGATCGCCGAGCCCCTGAGCACGCACAAGGTCGGCGACAAGGCCTCGCGTCGTGCGCGGGTCCTCGAACTGCTCGACCAGGTGGCCCTGCCGAAGTCGATGGTGAACCGGTACCCGAGCGAGCTGTCCGGTGGACAGCGGCAGCGCATCGCCGTCGCGCGTGCGCTGGCGCTCAAGCCCGAGGTCATCGTCCTCGACGAGGCGGTCTCCGCGCTCGACGTGCTCGTGCAGGGCCAGATCCTGGACCTGCTGACCGAGCTGCAGTCCGAGCTCGGCCTGACCTACCTGTTCATCACCCACGACCTCGCGGTGGTCCGTCTGGTCGCGGACAACGTGTGCGTGATGCGCAAGGGCCAGATCGTCGAGAAGGCGACGACCGATGAGGTCTTCGCCAACCCGCGTGAGCAGTACACGAAGGACCTGCTGGCCGCCATCCCCGGCGCCGGCTTCGAGTTCGGTCGCTGACCCGCAGAGTCCGCAACACGAGGAACGCGCCGCCCCGCCTCGGGACGGCGCGTTCCGTCGTTCCGGGTGTCGGGCGCCAGGCCCGCCCCACGACGAACACACCGGGTCCGGACCGGTGGTCGACCGCGGTGTCGGTCAGGTCAGAGGCGCGCGCCGGCCAGGCTTCCGGCGATCCCGAGGACGACGAGGGCGACGATCGCCCAGCCGTGCACGCGGTGCACGATCGGAGCCGCCGTGACCGTCGCCGGGGGAGCGCCGTCGTACGTGACCGCGGCGGGCACCCGCGCACGCATCTCGTCCGCCGCAGCGGCGACGCTGAGCGGCACCGCGCCTCCCGGCCGTTCGATCGCGAGCCGGGCCGTCGGACGCGGCGCGATCCAGACCCGCTGTTCGCCCTGGTCGGTGACGACCTCGAGCCCGTACTTCGACCGGACGTCCTGCACGCGGCGCCAGGCGAAGCGGGTGGTGCGGCGGACGTCGACGACGACCAGCTCGTCCTCGGTCAGCTCGATGCGCGGACGCCAGAGCACGACCCAGGCGAACCAGGCGGTGAAGAGGGACGGCACCGGCACCAGCCACGCGGCGCGGAGGCCGTTCGTGACGAGTCCGATGACGACGAGCGCGACGGCGACGACCCAGAGTGCGACGGCGAAGCGTCGCATGTTGGTCGCGACGATCCGGGTGGGCGCTGTCCGTTCGGGCATGGGGGCAAGCCTAGGAGACACCGCATCGACGGGCGACGAGAGCGCCTCCCCGGGACCACCCACCGAGCGGACCAGACAGGCCGAGCACGTACCGGCAGGAGACCCGATGTCCCGGGGAGGCGAACCCGGAGGTCTACAGGGCAATCATCGTCACCCCGTCGGTCCCGCCTGTCAACGCCTCATTCGACGAGTTGCTCGATCTGGTCACGGATGACCTCGGCGCGCGGGAAGCGGAGGCCGACCAGGCCCACGTGCCGCCAGCGCACCAGGCCGTCCGGACCGATGACGAAGACGGAGCGGCGGAGGCCGAGGCCGGGCACGTGGACGCCGTAGGCGCGGACGACGTCACCGGCGACGTCGGAGAGCAGTGGGAAGGAGAGCGACGCGTTCCGGGCGAAGCCCTCGTGCGAGTCGAGGCCCTGCGGGCTGATGCCCCAGACCACGGCTCCGAGGTCGCGGAAGTCGTCGAGTTCCTGCTGGTAGGAGCAGAGCTGCGCGGTGCAGACGGGGGTGGCGTCACCGGGGTAGAAGGCGAGGACCACCGGACGGCCCACCTGGGCCGCGAGCGAGTACTCCGCGTCGGTGCGGACACCGTCGCGAACGATCATGCCGGGGAGGGTGAAGCCGGGTGCCGCAGTGCCAGTGTCGGGGATGGCCATGGGGCAACAGTACGGTCCGGGCAGCCGATGCGACGGGGACTGCACCGTGCATGTCCTGCGAGAGCGCACACCGGACGGAACCGGGACGACGAAGGGGCCGGACGCAGTGCGTCCGACCCCTCGCTGACCGTCAGTCGGTGGCTACTTGGTGAAGCCGACCTTCGTCCAGTCGATGTTCTGCGCACCAGCGAACGCGCCGTAGTTGGCGAGCTTCGGGTTCTGGGCGACCAGCGCGGGCTTCGCGGTGATCGGCATCGAGTGTCCGATCGACCAGACCTGCTTGTCGATCTTGTTCCAGATGGCGTTGGCCTTGTCCGAGTCCGGCTCGGACAGCGCCTGCTTCGTCAGCTTGTCGATCGCTCCCGAGCTGACACGGCCGTAGTTCTGCCCGGTGGCACCCGAGGTGTAGATCGTCGCGGAGCTGGAGTGGAAGCCGGTGCCGCCCCAGACGAAGATCGTCATGTCGTAGTTGCCCGGGGTGACGTACTGCTCGAAGAAGTCGTCCGTGGCGACCGACTTCAGGGTGAGCTTGACGCCGATCTCCTTCAGCTGCTGCTGCATGACCTGCGCCAGCTGCTGCGACACCGGGGCTCCGGACGGGATCGTGATGGCGATCGCCAGCTGCTTGCCGCCCTTCGAGCGGTAGGCGCCGTCGGTCTTCCACCCGTCGTCGTCCAGGAGCTTCTTCGCCTTCTCGACGTCGAAGGTGGCGTTCGGCTTGATGTTCGACTTGTAGCCCTTGTCCGTGGACAGGAACAGGTGGTTGTCGAGCGTGCCGAGCTTGTAGGGCAGGGTGCCGCCGATGACCTGGGCCAGGGCGTCACGGTTCACACCGTGCTGGATCGCCAGCCGGAGCTGCTTGTCCTTGAGCAGACCGTTCGACGAGAAGTCCACGTGGGTGTACTGCGCGGACGTCGAGGCGAGGATCTTCGAGTTCTTCACCTTCTTCACCCGGTCGAAGCGCTCCGACGTCGTCGTGAGGACGGAGTCGATCTCCTTGTTGAGGTACGCGTCGACGTCGGCGTTGCCGTCCAACGACCGGAAGATCACCTGGTCGAGCTTCGGCTTGTCGCCCCACCAGTTGTCGTCCGGCTTCATCGTGACGGTGCCGGCGGTCTCGTTCAGGTCGGTGATCTCGTACGGACCGGACGAGACCGGGACCTTGCCCTTGTACCCGTTGTTGAACTGGTCCGGCGTACTGGTCTGGCTGGCCGGGTACAGCGGGCTGAACAGGGACTTCCAGTCCGAGAACGGCGTGGCGAACTCGACAACGACGTCCTTGTCGGTCGCGCCCTTGGTGACGGAGGAGATGTCCTCATAGCCGGTCGAGCCGGCGATGAGGTACGCCTTGTCCTTGCCGTTGGTGGTCTTCCACTCGTTCTCGAAGTCACGCCAGGTGATCTCCGAGCCGTCGCTCCACTGGGCGTCGTCATTGATCGTGTACGAGATCGTGAGCGGGTCGTCGTTCGTGACCTCGGCCTTCGACACGTAGTCGGTGTTGAGCGTCGGGGCCCCCTTGCCGTCGATGGTGTAGATGAACGGCATCGTCGCCTGTTCGATCGTCGACGCGTCGACGAGTGGACCGTCGAGCTGGTTGTAGTTCCACTGCGAGACCCACTGCGAGATCGGCAGACGCAGCGTGCCGCCGTCTTCCAGGTCCGAGACGGGCTTCGCGTTGATCTGTGCCGAGGTCGGCAGCGTCTTCTTGCCCGAGTCGTCCGAGGCGGACCCGCCGGATCCACCCGAGCCGCCGGAGCAACCGGTCACGGCGAGTGCGATGCCGGCGAGGGCCGCCGTCACCACGATGACTTTCCTGTGCTTCATTTCGTTCCCCTCTGGAAGTTGTCGTTGAGCCTAGGGCCCCCCAGCGGGGGTAGAGCGCTTTTTCTGCATCCGACGTACTTTCGTTACGAGCCCGGCCGTGGCGCGACATGTACCGGAAACAAACGAGGCTCTATGGTGGCCTCCATGATCCGCTTCCTGGCGCGTCGATTCGTGTACTACGTCGTGCTCGTGTTCCTCGCGACCTCGCTGACCTACTTCCTCGCGTCAGCGACGTTCAGCCCCCGCTCCGTCTACGCGGAGCGGAACCCCGCGCCGTCCGCCCAGGTCATCGACGCCAAGCTCGACGACATCGGCGTCAACGACAAGACCCCCGTGGTGATCCGGTACACCCACTGGCTCGACGGCGTCGTGCACGGTGACCTCGGGCAGACCATCCAGGACCGCTCGGTGAACGAGCAGTTCTTCCCGCGGCTCGGGGTGAGCCTCCGACTGCTGCTCGTCGGGTCGATCGCCGGCATCGTGCTCGGCGTGCTCGTCGGCGTGTGGAACGCGATCCGGCAGTACCAGATCTCGGACCGGGTGAGCGCCGCGATCTCGATCGTGCTGTTCTCGACACCCGTGTTCCTGACCGCCGTGTTCCTGAAGATCGGTGCGACCAAGCTGAACCAGGACGCCGGCAGCCAACTCATCAACTTCACCGGCGAAGCGACGCCCGGACTCGACGGATCGGCGTTGACCCTGCTCGTCGACCGCGGCGCGCACCTGCTGCTGCCGACAATCTCGATCGCGGTGGGCCTCATCGCCATCTACAGCCGCTACCAGCGCGCGACCATGCTCGACGTCCTCGGCTCGGACTTCCTCCGGACCGCACGGGCGAAGGGGCTCACGCGGGGCCGTGCCACGTTCAAGCACGGCCTGCGCACCGCACTCATCCCGATGACCACGCTCTTCGCCTACGGGTTCCTCGGCATCCTGACCGGGGCCACCCTGACCGAGAAGATCTTCGCGTGGAACGGGCTCGGTTCGTGGTTCATCGACGCGGTGAACGGCAACGACGTCAACGTCGTGACGGCGTACACGCTGTTCGCCGCGGTGGTGGTGCTCATCGCCGGGTTCCTCGCCGACGTCGCGACCGCAGCGCTCGACCCCCGCGTCAGGAGGGCATGACATGACCGACACCCGGATCGAACCCGTCGACCCGTCGCTCATCGCACGGAGCGACACCCCGGCCCGTCCGAAGCGGCAGGGCAACCGGTTCCTGCAGACCACGCGGCGTCTCTTCATGAACCGCGGCGCCGGCATCGGCGTCATCGTCGTCGTGGCGCTGTTCGCCTTCGCGTTCATCGGCCCGCTGGTCAGCCCGTGGCAGTACTCGGCGATCGACTACACGTCGTTCACGCGACCGCCCAGCGCAGCGCACTGGTTCGGTACGAACGGCATCGGGCAGGACGTGTTCGCGCAGACCGCACGAGGCATGCAGAAGAGCCTGCTGATCGGCCTGCTCGTCGCCGTCTTCTCGACCGCGATCGCGGCGATCACGGGTGCGGCCGCCGGGTACTTCGGCGGCTGGGTCGACCGCATCGTGATGTTCTTCGTCGACATGCTGCTCGTGCTGCCGTCGTTCCTCATCATCGCGATCATCAGCCCGCGCATCCAGAACGCCGGCTGGCTGGTCCTGGTCGTGCTCATCACGCTGTTCGGCTGGATGATCACCGCCCGTGTGGTGCGGGCGATGACGCTGTCCGTCAAGGAACGCGAGTTCGTCCGGGCCGCCCGCTACATGGGGATCGGCCCGTTCCGGATCATCTTCCGGCACATCCTGCCGAACGTGGCGTCCTTCCTCATCATCGACGGCACGATCCAGGTCGCCACCGCGGTGCTCGGCGAGACGACGCTGAGCTACTTCGGCTTCGGCGTGCAGGCGCCCGACGTCTCGCTGGGCACCCTGATCGCGCAGAACCAGGCCAACGCGCTGACCAGCCCGTGGCTGTTCTACTTCGCAGCCGGCGCGCTCGTGGTCTTCGCGATCGCGGCGAACCTGATCGGTGACGGTCTCCGCGACGCCCTCGACCCCACCTCGACGACCGGCAAGCGCGAGAAGCGCAACCGCCGTCGTGACCAGAACCAGGCGGCCGTGGACGTGGCCGCGTTGAACACGCAAGCCGGCTCCGGCGTATGACCGCCGCACCGACCACCGGGGAAGCAGCATGAGCACCATCACGAACGGGTCGGCCGCGACGCCGACGACCACCACCGAGCCGATCCTGCGGGTCCGCGACCTGCACGTCCGCTTCCCGACGCCGCGAGGGACCGTGCACGCGGTCCGCGGGGTCGACCTGGAACTCCGACGCGGCGAGGTCCTCGGCATCGTCGGGGAGTCCGGGTCCGGCAAGTCGGTGACGAGCATGGCCGTCCTCGGACTGCTGCCCGAGACGACGAAGGTCACCGGCTCCGTCGAACTCGACGGCGAGGAACTCCTCGGGCGCTCGGACAAGCAGATGAGCCGGCTGCGTGGCGACAAGGTCGCGATGGTCTTCCAGGACCCGCTGTCCGCGTTCACACCGGTGTACACGATCGGTGACCAGATCGCGGAGACCGTCCGCCTGCACCGCGGTGCCTCGAAGGCGGAGGCCCGTGCCCGTGCGATCGAGCTCCTCGAACTCGTCGGGATCCCCGAGCCCGCCCGCCGCGTCGACGCCTTCCCGCACGAGTTCTCCGGCGGCATGCGGCAGCGCGCGATGATCGCGATGGCGATGGCGAACGACCCCGACGTGATCCTGGCGGACGAGCCCACCACGGCACTCGACGTGACGATCCAGGCGCAGATCATCGAGGTGCTCCGGACCGCCCAGCGCGAGACGGGTGCGGCGCTGGTGTTCGTCAGCCACGACCTCGGGGTCATCGCGGGCATCGCCGACCGGATCGCCGTGATGTACGCCGGCCGGATCGTCGAGACGGCGACCGCCGAAGAGCTGTTCGCCCGTCCGCGCATGCCGTACACGATCGGACTCATCGGGGCGCTGCCGCGGCTCGACGCCACCGACCGGTCGCCGCTCGTGCCGATCCCCGGGTCGCCGCCGTCGCTCATCGACCTGCCGGACGCCTGCCCCTTCGCGGCTCGTTGCCCCCTGGTCAGCGAGGTCTGCCGGTCGACCGAGCCCGCCCTCGCTCCGCCGGTGGGCATCGGCATCGCCGCCGTCGACGCTGCCGCCGTCGGTACCCGGGCGGATGCGGACGAGACCACCGCGAGCACGGCCACGCCCTCGGCAGCCAGCGCGTCCCGTCCACTGCACGCTTCCGGTCACACCGCCGCGTGCCACCGCACCGCCGAGGTCGCCGCCGCCCACGCGGATGCCGGCCGGATCTTCGCCCTGCCCGTCGTCCCCGAGCACGCCGCAGCGGTCGAGGCGTCGCGCACCGACCGTGAGCCCGTCGTGCACGTCGAAGGGCTCACCAAGACGTTCCCGCTCGTCAAGGGCGCCGTGTTCCGTCGGAAGGTCGGTGACGTCTACGCCGTCGACGGAGTGGACCTCGACATCCGCCGCGGTGAGACCCTCGGCCTCGTCGGCGAGTCCGGCTCCGGCAAGTCGACGACCCTGCACCAGCTGATGGACCTCGAGCGTCCCGAAGCGGGAACCGTCGAACTGTTCGGCGAATCACTCGCCGACGCCACCGCCCGCGGTGCAGCCGGCACACGGGCACTGCGTCAGCGCATCTCGATGGTGTTCCAGGACCCGTCCGCCAGCCTCGACCCGCGCATGTCGGTGTTCGACGTCGTCGCGGAACCGCTCCGAGCGATCGGTGCGCCGGCGTCCCGCATCGACGAACGGGTGCCCGAACTGCTCGGCCTGGTCGGGCTGCAGGCCGCCGAGGCAGACCGCTACCCGCACGAGTTCTCCGGCGGGCAGCGGCAGCGCATCTCCATCGCGCGTGCGCTCGCGGTGGAGCCGGACCTCGTCGTCCTCGACGAGCCGGTCTCTGCCCTCGACGTGTCGATCCAGGCTGGCGTGCTCAACCTGCTCGCCGAACTCAAGGCACGCCTCGGGCTCTCGTACCTGTTCGTCTCGCACGACCTCTCCGTCATCCGGCACGTCGCCGACCGGGTCAGCGTGATGTACCTCGGCCGCACGGTCGAGGAGGGTGCCGTCGACGAGGTCTTCGAACGCCCGATGCACCCCTACACGGCAGCGCTCATGTCCGCCGTGCCGGTGCCGGACCCCGTCATCGAGCGGTCCCGAACGACGATCCTGCTGCCGGGCGACCCACCCAGCCCGACCGAGCGACCGACCGGCTGCCGGTTCCGGTCACGCTGCCCGCTCTACGCGATCCTCCCGGAGGAGGAGCGTCGCCGCTGCGAGCAGGAGTCGCCCGAGAAGGCGCCCCGCCGCGGCGAGGACGTCGACCACCGCGCGGCGTGCCACTACCCGGAGAAGGTCCCGTCGATCGCGGCCTAGCCGTGGGATGACGGGAGGCGGTGCGCACGACGTGCGAGGCGCCTCCCGTCCGTCTCGTGGTGCGGCTCAGATCTCCGGTTCGTCGGTGTCGGCCCGGACTTCGTAGCTGTCGGAGATCGCGCGTGCTCGGCATCTCTGGCCCCATCGCCGCGCAACCGGCCAACCCGAGCACGGTCAGAGCGACGGCTACGAGCCCCGATCGGTGGCGCATCGTCAGATCTCGGGCTGGTTGATGATGGGCGACTCCCATGATGGCGGGACAGGGTGTTCGCCCGGGACGGAGTCGTCCGGCCACTGCAGCGCAGACCTTCCGTACACAGCCGTCGACAGGTCGAGCGCGTCGTTGGTCCAGAACAGTTCGCTGGAGACGTCGAGGGAGTACCGCCCGTTGGTGCGGAGGCTGTAGTTGATCTGCCATCCGTCGCCGGTGTTGGCCCAGACTTCGTAGCTGTCGGAGATCGCGCGTTGGTCGATCGCCCACCCCTGGTGTTCGAAGTACTCGATCATGGGGTCGAGGTCGCGCTGCGCGCCGGTGGCGCCAGGTGGCATCCAGATGCGGCCAGAAGTGAGGAAGTAGCTGTTCTTGGTGTCTGCTCCGGGCAGGGGAGCGACCCCGTCGCCTCCGATCCCAGGGATTCCGTCGCCAGCGACCCATTCCCATTCGCCATCGTGGACGGCGAGCTGCGCTCCCTCGAGCAGCCGTTGCATGTGTTCGTAGTGGTCGCGGTAGCGGTCGTACTCCTGGTGGAGTGTCAGCTCCCGGACCTGTTCCTGGGTGAGTCCGGCGGCGTCTTTCGGCATCTCTGTTCCGCCCGACGCGCAACCGCCCAGTAGCCCGAGAACGGTCGAGGCGATCACCCCGAGTCGAATCCGGTGTCGCATCGTCAGATCTTCGGTGGGCTGATGATCGGGGAGTCCCATGTCGGCGGATCCGGGTACTCGCCGGGTCTGGAGTAGGCGGGGTGACGTCCTCCGGCGCGGCCGCCCACAGCTTCGGACAGGGCGTCAGCGTCGTTCGTCCAGAACAGGTCGCTGTAGACCGTGAGCGAGTAATGACCGCTCTGTTGAACGAGGTACTCGATACGCCAGCCGTCGTTGGTGAAGCCGTCGAGGTAGTAGGTACGACCGACCCGTTCGACGTGGAAGCTCCAACTGTTCGCGGTGAAGTAGTCGATCATGGGGTCGAGGTCAGACCTGGCCCCCTCGGCGCCTTCAGGGTCGTACGAGCGACTCGAGGTCAGGGCGTACGTGTTGTGCGTGTCCGCGCCGGCCAGCGGGCGGGTCCCGTCGCCGCCGATCTGTGGGATGTCGTCCCCGCCGTTCCATCGCCACGCTCCCTCGTACAGCTGTCGCTGCGCATCGGCGAGCACCTCCTGCATCTTCCGGTACTGCTCGCGGTAGCGGTCGAACTCCTCACGCAAGGAGAGCGTGGCGACCTCCTGCTGCGTGCGTGCTCCTGCGTCTTCGTCCACGGTTCCCTCTCCGGACGTGCACCCGACAGTCAGCCCGACTGTCAGGAGGACGGCACCGATCGTGCCGACTGTCCTGGTCGACGTCTTCATTCCGGCCTCCCCGTTGCGATGATCTCGGCGATGTGCCGCTGTGATGTGGCTCCCGGTGACAGGTACCCCACGCCCCGCGGCGGGTACATGTCGTGACCAGTGACCGCGTTCGTTTCCGGCCCTGCCTCCGCCGAGAAGACGTGCACACTGGGCAGTGCACGCGGGTCGGTCCGACCGATCCTCCCGAAGCGGGCCGTGTGGTCCTGCTCACCCTCCGTGGCGAAGACCTCGCCGACGTTGAGGTGCTCGGGCTTCGTGTCGTCGGTGAGCCCCACTGACCCGTACGTGACGACGGCATCTATCCGGTACCGCGTCTGCGCGGTCGCTTCGACAGCGACCGCAGACCCGTAGGAGTGTCCGAGCACCGTCAGACGGCGAGGGCCGTTGCCGTTCCGGCTGTCGCGGACACCATCGAGGAAGGACGTGAGCTCGGCCCCGCCCGCGACCGCACGCTGCTGGGAAGGCACCTCGATGGCCGCCGGTGCCCGGTAACCGAACCAGGAGACGAAGGCGAAGGTCGACGAGGGGGTGAGTCGCATCGCTCGGCGTACCACGCCGTTGGCGGCGCGGACCTTCTCATCCGCGCTGTCGAGCGTGGTGGTTGCGCCCGGTACGTTCACCGTGACGTTTGACGCCGTGTCGAGGTCCCCGAGCGACACCGCAGCGACGAGTGCCCCGTCCGACGCTCCGAACCCGACGAGCTGCGCCACTGCCGCGGACGGCGCGTCGAGTCCCTGCGCCAGTCGGTCCGCCCGCCGTACCCCCTTCCACAACGCCGCCACCTGCCGACGGAACTCGTCCATCCCCACCGCCCCGTAGGTGTACGGTAGCCCGAGCATCCGGTACACCCGCTCCGGGTTCGCCAGCGCGGCGGTCAGGACCGCGCGCGAGGCGATGTCCCGCGCCGCAGCCGGGACGCCGTCGAGGTTCGCGATCTGCAGCTTCGTCGCCAGGGGGAGCGCGCGGAGGTCGTGTTCCGACAGCCCGAGTCCCCGCCAAGCCGCTGCGACCTCGGCCGGCGTCGCCGACGGGTCCAGTGCCCGTCGGAGTGCCGCTGGCAGGGTCGACGTGCCGGCGACGTCGAGGGTCCCGTTCGCCAGGCACACGCGACCACCCGCGGCGGCGAACGCGTCTGCGATACGTGCCGCCCATGCGGCGTCCTCGGCGTTCTCGGCCAGGTAGTCCCCGAACCCGACGACCAGGGTGGCCTCGTCGACCGGGACCCAACTGCACCGACTGGTGAAGCCCGCCCACGCGTTCCGGACCCGTGTCAGGTCCTGTTCGGTGGCCGCGTCCTGCACATGAGCCGAGCCGCTGAACTCGCGGAGGCGCCGCGGGTCGGCACCGCTCCGGCCGCCCGCACCGCTCGGACCACCCGCGCCACTCCCGCCGCCGCCGCTGCTCCGCGGCCGGGTCCGCGCACGGAACGACGCCGTCAGCGGTGTCGGACGGACCGGGGTGTCCGCCGGCTCCGGGTCCCAGAGACAGCTGGACCAGTCCAGTGTCGGCCGCAGCGGGGCTCCGACGGTGAGGAGGGCCCGGTCCCGTCCCCGTTCGCGCTCCTGCCACGCGGCACGAGCCTCCTGTCGCCGGCGCTCCTCGTCCGCCTGACGGTTGACGACGTGCAGCTGGACGGCGAGGTCCTCGAGCGCCCTCGTCAACCGGACCCGGTCCTCCGACTCGATCGTCCGGGCCGCCTCGAACAGGCGCGCGTACGCACCGTGGAAGTCGCGCAGTGCCGTCTCGGCGCTGGCACGTCGGCCGGCACCGCTCGCCCGGAGGCCCAGCGCCGCGTCCGTCAGGCAGGTGAGCAGCCGTGACGCGGCCACGTCGTCGAACTCGATCCCCATCGTTCCCCACATCGCTCGGTGCAATGTGTGGAACGTAGCATTTCAGAGGGTCAGCGCGACAGGCGAGCGCATTCCTGTGGAGAACAGTCCCATCGAGGACGACCGAGGAAGCGACGTCGCGTCACGAGAAGAGCCCGGGGAACGCCCGCGCGACGAACGGGTAGCCGACGAACACGGTGGCGTCGAGGAGCACGTGCGTGATCACGAGGGGGAGCAGCCGTCCCCACCTCGTGTAGATCCAGCCGAAGAGGATGCCCATCACCGCGTTGCCGATGAACGCGCCGAAGCCCTGGTACAGGTGGTAGCTCCCGCGGAGGACCGCGGTGGACAGGATGACCTGCCACCGCCCCCACCCGAGATCGCCGAGGCGTGCGTACAGGTAGCCGACCACGATCACCTCTTCCTGCAGGCCCGATCGGACGGCCGACAGCAGGAGCACCGGGATCGTCCACCAGTACGACCCGAGGGCGGCCGGGTCGACGGCGACGGTGATCCCGAGGGCACGGCCCGTGAAGTACAGCGCGAGGCCCGGGACCCCGATGCAGAGCGCGATCAGGGCCGCACCGCCGAGGTCAGGGCGGACCCGGAAGCGGTCGATGCCGAGCCGACCGAGGTGCGGACGCGAGCTGCTCCACAGCAGCATGCAGACCAGTGCCACGGGCGCCAGGTCGACCGCGATCCCCAGGAGCTGGCGCGCGAGGTCCACGTACTGCACTGTCGTCGTCGAGGTGTTCAGTGCCGTCGACTGCTGTCCGAGCGGCGTCGTCTGGGACAGGTCGTCGATGATCTGCAGCACCGAGTAGAGCGCGCTGGCACCCAGTGAGAGCATGAGGACGACGGTGATCTCGGTCCACGTTCGCCGACGGCTCATACGCTGTACTCCCTCTGCTTGCCAACTACCGGTAGACTGGCGAGTCGGGCATGGTCCCGAAAACCGTCGGGCACCGTCCCGCACCCTCGGGCCGGTCCCGAATCCCTTCGGGACGAGCCTGAGAACCCTTCGGGCCCGGCCCGAACCCCGGGCACTCGCCCGATCATCTTCCGAACACAAAAGGATGTCCTGTATGGCGCTCGCCACTCGGTCCGACCTGCGCAACGTCGCCATCGTGGCACACGTCGACCACGGCAAGACCACCCTCGTCGACGCGATGCTGACGCAGACCAACTCGTTCGACGCCCACTTCGAGGGCGAAGACCGCATGATGGACTCGAACGACCTCGAGCGCGAGAAGGGCATCACCATCCTCGCGAAGAACACCTCGGTGCTCTACAACGGGAAGCACGCAGAGGAGTTCAACCCCGGCGGCCGCATCACGATCAACGTGATCGACACCCCGGGCCACGCCGACTTCGGTGGTGAGGTCGAGCGCGGCCTCTCCATGGTCGACGGTGTCGTCCTGCTCGTCGACGCGTCCGAGGGCCCGCTGCCCCAGACGCGCTTCGTGCTCCGCAAGGCGCTCGCCGCCAAGCTCCCGGTGATCCTGCTCGTCAACAAGACGGACCGTCCGGACTCGCGCATCGACGAGGTCGTCTCGGAGAGCCAGGACCTGCTCCTCGGTCTCGCCTCCGACATGTCGGACGAGGTCGACGACCTCGACCTCGACGCGATCCTCGACGTGCCGGTGGTCTACGCCTCCGGCCGCAACGGTGCCGCGTCGCGCAACAAGCCCGAAGACGGCACGCTGCCCGACAACGACGACCTCGAGCCGCTCTTCGAAGCGATCCTCCAGCACGTCCCGGCCCCGACGTACGACGACGAGCACCCGCTGCAGGCGCACGTCACGAACCTCGACGCGTCGCCGTTCCTCGGTCGCCTCGCGCTCCTGCGCATCTTCCACGGCGAGATGAAGAAGGGCCAGACGGTCGCGTGGGTCAAGCACGACGGCACCGTCGTCAACGCCCGCATCACCGAGCTCCTCATCACCAAGGCGCTCAGCCGGTTCCCGGCCGAGTCCGCCGGCCCCGGTGACATCGTCGCCGTCGCCGGGTTCGACACGATCACCATCGGTGAGACCCTGTCCGACCCCGAGGACGTCCGTCCGCTGCCGACCATCACGGTCGACGCCCCGGCGATCTCGATGACGATCGGCACCAACACCTCGCCGCTCGTCGGCAAGGTCAGGGGCCACAAGCTCACGGCCCGCATGGTCAAGGAGCGCCTGGACCGCGAACTCGTCGGCAACGTCTCGCTCAAGGTCGTCGACATCGGCCGCCCGGACGCCTGGGAAGTCCAGGGCCGTGGTGAGCTCGCGCTCGCCATCCTGGTCGAGCAGATGCGTCGTGAGGGCTTCGAGCTCACCGTCGGCAAGCCGCAGGTCGTCACCAGGCGTGACGAGAACGGCAAGCTGCAGGAGCCGTACGAGCACATGACGATCGACACGCCGGAGGAGCACCTCGGCGCCATCACCCAGCTCATGGCCGCCCGCAAGGGCCGCATGGAGAACATGGTGAACCACGGCACCGGCTGGATCCGCATGGAGTTCATCGTCCCGTCGCGTGGCCTCATCGGCTTCCGCACGTCCTTCCTCACGGAGACCCGCGGCACCGGCATCGCCAACGCGATCTTCCACGGTTACGACGAGTGGGCCGGCGCGATCCAGACCCGCATCAACGGCTCGATCGTCTCCGACCGCTCCGGTGTGGTCACCCCGTTCGCCATCACGAACCTCCAGGAACGGATGTCGTTCTTCGTCAACCCGACCGAAGAGGTCTACGAGGGCATGGTCATCGGTGAGAACTCGCGTGCCGACGACATGGACGTGAACATCACCAAGGAGAAGAAGCTCACCAACATGCGGTCGGCCAACGCCGACACCTTCGAGTCGATGACGCCGTCCCGGCAGCTGTCGCTCGAGGAGTGCCTCGAGTTCGCCCGCGAGGACGAGTGCGTCGAGGTCACCCCGGACGCGGTCCGCATCCGCAAGGTCGAGCTGGACGCTTCGGCTCGCCAGCGGTCCTACGCGCGCCTCAAGCGCCAGGACGCGTAAGCAGAACCACCCGGGAGGCCCGTCCTCCCTCCCACGGCCCGGTCACCGCTCGCAGGTGCCCGGGCCGTCGGCGTCGGGAGATACGGTGGACCGGTGACTCTCGACCTGCTCTCGATCTACCAGGACCTGCACGCCCACCCGGAGCTCGGCTTCCAGGAGCAACGCACCGCGGGCGTCGTCGTCGACCGGCTGACCGAGATCGGCGGCATCACGGTCACCACGGGCGTCGGCGGGACGGGTGTGGTTGGTGTCCTCGAGAACGGTGACGGTCCGGTCGTCTGGCTCCGCGCCGACATGGACGGGTTGCCCGTGCAGGAGCGCACCGGCCTGCCCTACGCCAGCACCGACCGCGCGACGGACGAGGACGGCAACGAGGGGCCGACCATGCACGCCTGCGGTCACGACATCCACGTGACGTGGCTGCTCGGTGCACTCGAGCGTCTGGTCGGGACCACCGCGGACTGGAGCGGCACCGTCGTCGCGGTGTTCCAGCCGGCGGAAGAGGTCATCTCCGGTGCCCGCGCGATGATCGACGACGGCCTCGTGGAGCGCTTCCCGACGCCCGCCGTGGTCCTCGGGCAGCACTCGGCCCCGGCCCCGGTCGGCGTCGTCGCCGTGGGGTCCGGTGCCGTGATGGCGTCGAGCGACCGCTTCACCGTGACGTTCAACGGACGCGGCGCCCACGGCTCCGCTCCCCAGGCGTCCCTCGACCCGATCGTCACGGCGGCCTCGGCGGTGGTCCGGCTGCAGACGGTCGTCTCACGCGAGGTCGGGCCGAGCGACGCAGGCGTCGTCACGGTGGGCTCCTTCCACGCCGGGACGCGACCGAACATCATCCCGGACACCGCGGTCATCGAGATCTCCACACGGGCGCGCAACGAGGAGACCCGGGCGCGGATCGTCGCCTCGATCGAGCGGATCGTCCGGGCCGAGAGTGATGCCGGGGGTCTGGCTGCCCCGACGATCGAGCGCGCCCCGGGTGCCGACGTCCTGGTGAACGACGCCGAGCAGGCAGCGGTCGTCCTCGAGGCCGTGCGTGCCGTCGTGCCGCACGCGGTCGACATGGAGTCCGGACTGGCGATGGCCTCGGAGGACGTCGGACAGCTCGCCACCGCCGCCGGAGCACCGATCGTGTACTGGTTCACGGGCATCACCGACCCGGAACTGTTCCGCCGCGGTGAGGACGTCCCGAGCAACCACTCGCCGTTCTACGCCCCGCAGGCCGACACTGCGATCCCGGTCGGGGTCGACGCCCTCGTCGCCGCGGCCCGCGCGTCGCTCGGCTGACGAGCGCGCCTGTCGCGGCGTGCCCGTCCCGGTGCGCCTGTCCGGCGTGCTCGCCCGGCGTGGGTGCCTGGCGCGCGTGCCCCCAGTGCGGGTGATCTCCCAGCCGATGCTCGACCAGTCCGGCATCGGGGCGGTTACGGTACCGGCATGCGTCACCCGATCCGCACCTCCCTCACCGCCGCCGTCGCTGCCGGCGTCGCCCTCGCCGGACTGAGCGGCTGCTCGTCCGAGAGCCTCACGCAGGCGACGGACCTCGGTTCCTCGGTGGCGTCGACCGTGTCCGAGACCGTGCACGGCATCGACGGTGCCGCGATCCAGCAGGGCATGGCGAAGGTCGCGGGTGGCATCGACGGCGCGCTCGACACCGCGCTCAAGGGCACGAAGGTGACGAGCGACGGCCAGGTGCCCGCGGGCTTCCCGTCCTCGGCCGTCCCGCTCGTCGACGGCACCGTGCTGGGCGGTGGCGCGGGGCCCGCCGACTCCGGGTGGGTCGTGCAGGTCCGCGCGTCTTCGGTCGACGACTTCGCCCGGGCAGCGCAGCAGCTGGCAGACGCCGGCTTCACGAAGTCGGCCGAGCGGGCCGACTCCTCGAGTGCCTTCGGCCTGTTCCGGAGCGACGACCACCGCGTCGTCGTGACGTTCTCGACCGACAGCGGCGGCGGGGCCACCGCGACCTACATCGTCACACCCCGCTGACACCCGGCGGCCCGACGGCGTCCCGTACGCTTGCAGGCGATGTCCACGGTCACACGCCCTGAGCGCGTCCTCTTCGTCCACGCGCACCCCGACGACGAGACGCTCGCGTCCGGCGGCACCATCGCGACGCTGCTCGAACTCGGCGCCCACGTGACCGTCCTGACGGCGACCCGGGGTGAGCGCGGCGAGATGCTCACGAGCGAGCTCGCCCCGATGGCCGGCGACGGCCTCCGGGTCGCCGCGCACCGTGAGACCGAGATCGCCGCCGCGCTGGCAGCACTTGGCGGACCCGCGCACCTCTGGCTCGGCGGTCCAGGAGCCCGTCCCACGGACCTCCCGGTACGGCGGTACACGGACTCGGGCATGCAGTGGGGTCCGGACGGCCGGGCCACCTCGGCCGGTGACGCTCCGGAGGACTCGCTGACCCGCGCGGACCTGGGCGAGGTCGTCGACGACGTCCGCGCCGCCATCCGCTCGACCGGCGCCGACGCGGTGGTCAGCTACGGCGACGACGGCGGCTACGGGCACCCGGACCACCTCCGCATCCACGCCGCCGCCCGCTACGCGGCGAGGGCCGAGGAGGTCCCGTTCTCGATGATCGTGGACGCCGACTCCGGGCTGGCGGACCTCACCGTCGACGTGCGCCCGGTGCGCGGCCGGGTCCGGGCAGCACTCGAGCAGTACCGCAGCCAGGTCGCGGTCGACCCCGCCGACCCGCAGGACCCCTCGTCGCTGTCGTACGTCATGCCGCACGGCGTCCGGCACCAAGTGCCCGCGCTCGAGGCCTTCCGCCACGACGCGCCCCCGGTCCCCGTCGCCCCGCAGACCTACGCCGAGATGTCCGGTCAGGGGAAGGCCACCGCGGTCGTCGTGGCCGCCGTGGTCGGCGTCCTCGTCGGCGCCCTCGGCACCATCACACACCAGCAGACCGTCGAGATCGGCTCGTGGAGCACCGCGCCGATCGGCATGGTCCTGACCACTCTCATCGTGATCGGCATCGTCGTCGGCGTCCGCCTGCTGTACCGATCGCGACTGCTCGTCGCTGCGGCCGGCATCGGGATCATCCTGGCCACCCAGGTGCTCGTCGCCGTGGCCGGATCGACCTCCCCGCTGGTCCTGGCGAACCCCGCGGGCTACGTCTGGACGTTCGGGCCGGCGGTCGTCGCCATGCTCGTGCTCGCCTGGCCCGACCTGACCGGGCTCCGTGCGCAGGGACCGACGGACGGCGAGCGGTCCGTGGTCGCAGCCCCGCACGAGTAGGCTGGCAGTCGCTCAACCCCCGGAAGGGAGCACTCGCTCGTGACCTACGTGATCGCCCAGCCCTGTGTCGACGTCAAGGACCGCGCGTGCATCGACGAATGCCCCGTGGACTGCATCTACGAGGGTGACCGGTCGCTGTACATCCACCCGGACGAGTGCGTCGACTGCGGTGCCTGCGAGCCGGTCTGCCCGGTCGAGGCCATCTACTACGAGGACGACCTCCCCGAGCAGTGGGCCGACTACTACAAGGCCAACGTCGAGTTCTTCTCCGAGATCGGTTCGCCCGGCGGTGCGGCCAAGGTCGGCGTCATCCACGCTGACCACCCGGTCGTCATGGCGCAGCCGCGGGCCTGACCCGTGCCGCTCGACCTGCCCGACTTCCCCTGGGACCAGCTCGCGGTGTACAAGCAGCGTGCCACGGCGTACGACGGCGGGATCGTCGACCTCAGTGTCGGTTCGCCGGTCGACCCGACGCCTGACGTCGTCCGTCGCGCGCTGGCCGACGCCACCGACGCGCACGCCTACCCGCAGGTCGCCGGCACCCCGGCGCTCCGTGAGGCCATCGCCGCCTGGTACGGCCGGCGGCAGGGCGTCCAGCTGACCGCCGACCACGTCCTGCCGACCATCGGGTCGAAGGAGTTCATCGCGGGCCTGGCGCTCTGGCTGGGGCTCGGCCCCGGTGACACCGTCGTGTTCCCGGAAGCGGCGTACCCGACCTACGAGCTCGGCGCAGCCCTCGTGCGCGCCGATGCCCTGGCCGCCGACGACCCCGCCACCTGGCCGTCCAGCACGAAGCTCGTGTGGCTGAACTCCCCGGGCAACCCGGACGGACGGGTGCTCTCGATCGACCAGCTCCGCGCCGCCGTCGACCGGGCCCGCGAACTCGGTGCCGTGATCGTCGGTGACGAGTGCTACGCCGAACTCGGCTGGGACGCGCCGTACGACACCACGCCGACGCCGACGATCCTGGACCCGCGTGTGGTGGGGGACTCCTTCGACGGTGTCCTCAGCGTCTACTCGCTGTCGAAGCAGTCGAACCTCGCCGGCTACCGTGCAGCCTTCGTCGCCGGCGACCCGGTCCTGCTCGCGGACGTCCTGGCGATCCGCAAGCACACCGGCATGATGCCGCCGCTGCCGGTCCAACAGGCGATGATCGTCGCGCTCGAGGACCAGACACACGTCCAACAGCAGAAGACCCGGTACCGCAACCGGCGGAACGTGCTCCGGACGGCATTCGAACGTGCCGGCTTCCGCATCGACGCCAGCGGCGCCGGACTGTACCTCTGGGCGACCCGAGACGAGCCCGCGCTCGACACCGTGGCGTGGCTCGCCGAGCACGGCATCCTCGTCGCCCCGGGCACGTTCTACGGGGCGGCTGGCGCCCGACACGTGCGCGTCGCGCTGACCGCGACCGACGACCGGATCGCCGCCGCAGCCCAGCGTCTCGCCAGCGCAGGCCGGGTCGCGAACGGCTGACGGGCCTCCCGGACGAACACCCGCCCACCCGCGACGCGTCCGCGCAACAGTGGTTCCACACCAACTCCGGAGCCGCTGCATGTACCCGAGCGACAGTCGCCGCGATTAGGCTGTCCAGCGTGACTGACACTGCCAACGACGCTCAGAAGACGGCCACACCGCCCACGACGCCCGTCCCCGTGAGCCCCGGTGCCGAACAGGCGACCGAGACGGCCACGTTGACGTTCCCGGGGGGAACGGCGGAGTTCCCGATCCTGCAGAGCGTCGACGGCGCCTCCACGATCGACATCTCGTCGCTCAAGAAGCAGACCGGGCTGAACACGCTCGACTACGGCTTCGTGAACACCGGGGCCACCAAGAGCGCGATCACCTACATCGACGGCGACCAGGGGATCCTCCGCTACCGCGGCTACCCGATCGCCGAGGTCGCAGCGAACTGCACGTTCCTCGAGGTCGCCTGGCTCCTCATCTACGGCGAGCTGCCGACCCCGAGTGAGCTCGAGGCGTTCGACAGCCGGATCCGCCGCCACACCCTGTTGCACGAGGACCTCCGGCGCCTGTTCGACGCGCTGCCGCACTCGGCGCACCCGATGTCCGTGCTGTCCAGTGCGGTCAGCGCCCTGTCGACGTACTACGAGGACGACATGGACGTCGACGATCCCGAGAAGGTCGAACTGCAGACCGTCCGGCTCCTCGCCAAGCTGCCGGTCATCGCCGCGTACGCGCACAAGAAGGCGATCGGTCAGGCGTTCCTCTACCCGGACAACAGCCTGTCCTTCGTCGACAACTTCCTGCGGCTGAACTTCGGCACGATGGCCGAGCCGTACGAGCCGAACCCGGTGCTCTCGAAGGCCCTGGACCGACTGCTCATCCTGCACGAGGACCACGAGCAGAACGCCTCCACCTCGACCGTCCGCCTTGTCGGCTCGACCAAGGCGAACATGTTCGCGTCGATCTCGGCCGGCATCAACGCCCTCTACGGTCCGCTGCACGGCGGCGCGAACGAGGCCGTCCTCGAGATGCTGCAGCAGATCAAGGACTCGGGCGAGCCCGTGACGCGCTTCGTCGAGCGGGTGAAGAACAAGGAGCGCGGGGTGAAGCTCATGGGCTTCGGACACCGCGTCTACAAGAACTACGACCCCCGCGCGAAGCTCGTCAAGGAGTCCGCGGACGAGGTCCTCGAGGCACTCGGCGTGCAGGACGACCTGCTCGACATCGCGAAGGAACTCGAGCAGATCGCACTCGAGGACGAGTACTTCGTCAGCCGCAAGCTCTACCCGAACGTCGACTTCTACACCGGCATCATCTACAAGGCGATGGGCTTCCCGCCGCGGATGTTCACGGTGCTGTTCGCCATCGGCCGGCTGCCCGGCTGGATCGCGCAGTGGCGTGAACTGAACAACGACCCGCTGAACAAGATCGGGCGCCCGCAGCAGCTGTACGTGGGGTACCCGGAGCGGCACGTGCCGCAGCGCTGACCCGCTCGTCGGTCCGCTCGCCTCCGGAGGGGTGGGCGTGACCGCCTGGAGGCCCGGTGCCGGTCTCGTGGACCGGCGCCGGGCCTCCAGGCATGTCCGCACACCTCCACGCATGGCCGCACACCTCCGCACACGTCCGCGTGCGGGTCTTTCGGGTCCAGCGGGTCGGGCGGGTCGCACGCGTCGTGCGGGTCCCGCGTGTCGCGGGCGACGCGCGTGTCCGCGGCATGCCCGGGTGGATCGCGCCGTCCGTGTCCCGTCCTCCCGCCGCCGCCGCCGAGCGAGCGGAACGGTGCGGTCACGCGGCGGCCCACCCTGGCCTTCCGCCCGTTCGCGCCCGAACGGAGCTCGGCTCGTCGTGCTCGGCCGCCCCGGAGTGCGCTTCGCCGCGCCTCGAGCGGGCTCGACCACTCGGGCGCACGCGAGCGGGCGCAAACGCGCGGTCGCTCCGCGAGAGCACCCTGGTCTTCCGCCCGCTCGTCGGACGTGCGGGTCCCGCGGGTGGGTCGGGCGACGGCCTGGAGGCCCGGTGCGGTGCTCGTGGACCGGCACCGGCCCCCGGCGCCTCGGTCGCGAGCGGGCGGAACTCCGCGGCCGTCCGTCGCCGCAGCCTGGTGTTCCGCCCGCTCGTCGGACGTGCGGGTCCAGCGGGTGGGTCGGGCGACGGGGTGGAGGCCCGGTGCGGTGCTCGTGGACCGGCACCGGCCCCCGGCGCCTCGGTCGCGAGCGGGCGGAACTCCGCGGCCGTCCGTCGCCGCGGCCTGGTGTTCCGCCCGCTCAGCCGTTCGTCGGGCTGATCGCGAGCATGGCCGCCGGGGCGGCGGACCGGAGCGGACCGGACTGGGCGGCGGAGCGGACCGGACCGGACCCGGCCGGACTCGGCGGCGGACCGGACCGGAGCGGAGGACCAGAGCGAGCGGAGCCCCAGCCCGGGCCCGGTCCCGCCTCCGCGGTGACCTGCAGCTCCCCGCGGCGCAAGGGAGGCCCGTCACCCGTCCGACGGACGGGTGACGGGCCTCCCGGCTGGTCGCGCCGGATCGCGCGTGTCAGGCGTGCAGCGCGGTGTTCAGCTGGATCCCCTCGCCCTTCCGCTGCAGCGCCTCGACCGCCCCGGTCAGGGAGTTGCGGCGGAACAGGACGTTCGGCGCGTCCGAGAGCTCGACGGCCTTCACGGTGCGGGGTGTGCCGTCCGGGTTCGGTGCGGCGCCGACCAGGACGACCTTCGTGCCGGCGGTGACGTAGAGTCCGGACTCGACCACGGAGTCGTCACCGAGCGAGATCCCGAGCCCGGCGTTCGCGCCGAGCAGGGCACGTGCTCCGAGCCGCACGCGGTGGGTGCCACCGCCGGAGAGCGTGCCCATGATCGATGCGCCGCCGCCGATGTCGGTGCCGTCGCCGACGACGACGCCCTGCGAGACGCGGCCCTCGATCATCGCCTCGCCGAGGGTGCCGGCGTTGAAGTTGACGAAGCCCTCGTGCATGACGGTGGTGCCCGGTGCCAGGTGGGCACCGAGTCGGACCCGGTTGGCGTCGCCGATGCGGACGCGGTCGGGCACGACGTAGTCGACCAGCCGCGGGAACTTGTCGATCGCGTGCACGGCGATCCCGGCGCGCTGCAGGGTCGGCCGCAGCCGGGCGAGCGTCTCGGGGAGCACCGGGCCGGCGTTCGTCCACGCGACGATCGGCAGGTGGCCGAAGACGCCGTCGAGGGAGATCTCGTTCGGCCGCACGTGCAGGTGGCTGAGCAGGTGCAGGCGGAGGTAGGCGTCCGGGGTGCTCGCGGGCGCGTCGTCGATGGCGATCTCGACGGTGACGGTCTCGATCCGGACGTCACGGCGCGGGTCGTCACCGGCGGCCGCGACGAGCTCGTCGGGGACGGTCGCGTCGGTGGGCACCCGGCCGAGGTGCGTCGTCGGGAACCAGGTGTCGAGCACGGTGCCGTCAGACGCGATCGTCGCGAGGCCGTGGCCCCACGCGTGCGAGGCGCGGGAGGTGTCGGAGGTGTCGGGCTGCGGGGTCGTCTCGGTCACCCTCCGAGCGTACCGAGCAGCCACCTCCGGAGACCGTCCACCCGGACTCCTGTGGAGAACTGCCGACCTGCGGGGAACGATCGGTAGGCTGCCCGCATGCCGCAGCCGCTCGACCTCTCCGCCTCGTCCATCGACATCACCCGCGCGATCTGCGACATCGAATCGGTGTCCGGCAACGAAGGTGCCCTCGCCGACGCGATCGAAGCCGCCCTGGCCCCGCTCGAGCACCTCGACGTGGTCCGCGACGGGGACGCCATCGTCGCCCGCACGCAGCTCGGTCGCGCGCGTCGCGTGGTGATCGCCGGGCACATCGACACCGTGCCGCTCAACGACAACCTGCCGACGGAGTTCCGCACCGCCGACGACGGCACGGAGATCCTCTGGGGGCGCGGGACGGTCGACATGAAGGCCGGCTGCGCGGTGCAGCTCAAGCTCGCGGTCGACCTCGTCGCGCCGAACGTCGACGTGACGTGGGTCTTCTACGACCACGAAGAGGTCAGTGACGCGCTGAACGGCCTCGGTCGTCTGGCCCGCACGCGGCCCGAGCTGCTCGCCGGCGACTTCGCGATCCTGGGGGAGCCGTCGGGGGCGCAGATCGAGGGCGGCTGCAACGGCAACCTGCGCGCCGAGGTCCGCACGTCCGGCAAGCGCTCCCACAGCGCGCGCAGCTGGATCGGCGACAACGCGATCCACAAGACGGCCCCGATCCTGGCCACCCTCGCCGCGTACGAGCCCCGCACGGTGACGGTGGACGGGCTCGAGTACCGCGAGGGTCTGAACGCCGTGGGCATCTCGGGCGGCATCGCCGGCAACGTGATCCCCGACGAGGCGATGGTGCACGTGAACTACCGCTTCGCGCCGTCGCGCTCGGCGGAAGAGGCCGTCGCGCACATCCGTGAGCTCTTCGACGGCTACGACGTCACGATCGTGGACCTGGCAGCCGGCGCCCGCCCCGGCCTCGATGCCCCGCTGGCGCAGCAGTTCGTCTCGGCCGTCGGCGGTCCGGCGCCGCGGCCGAAGTACGGCTGGACCGACGTCGCCCGGTTCTCCGCGCTCGGCGTCCCGGCCGTGAACTACGGCCCCGGCGAGCCGGTCTTCGCGCACCACGACGACGAACAGGTCCCCGTCGCTCAGATCACGGCCGTCGAGGACGGGCTGCGGCGGTGGCTGACGGCGTGACCACCGCCTCGTCGGCCGTGCCCCGCGCACGGTCGCCGCGAGCGGGGCGGTCGTGGCTGGTCGTCCGGTGGCGACTGCTGCCGTGGTGGCTGCGGATCACCGTCGTCTACACACTCTCGCGCGTCCTGACGACGGCGCTGATGTCCGGCTTCGCGCGGATCCAGACCGCGAACTCGTTCACGGTGCAGCACCCGTCGTACCTGTCGTTCGCCTCGATCTGGGACGGCGCCTGGTACCGGGTGATCGCCGCGTCCGGCTACCCGTCGACGCTGCCGATCGACGCCGCCGGGCACGTGACCGAGAACGCGTGGGCGTTCATGCCCGCGTACCCGTTCATGGTCCGGGCACTCATGACGGTCACCGGCGCATCGTTCGAGTTCGTGGCCGTCGGAGTGTCGCTCCTCGCCGGCTGGGGCGCGGCCCTGGTCTTCCGGCGTCTGATGGGGCGCTTCCTCGACCCGGCCCGCGCGACCTTCGCCACGGTCCTGTTCTGCGTCGCTCCGGTCTCGGTGGTGTTCCAGGTCGCCTACGCCGAGGCGATGGGGCTGCTGCTCCTGCTCGTCGCGTTGCTGCTCCTGGTGCAGCGGCGGTACTGGGCGATGCTGCCCGTGGTCCTGCTCCTCGGGATCACCCGTCCGACCGGTCTGGCGTTCGCCCTCCTGATGGGCCTGTTCGTGGTCGTCGGTGTGCTCCGTCCGGCCTGGCTCCGGATGCCCGAGCGGCTGACGGTGCGGACGGCCGTCGCCCCGGCGATCGTTGCCGTGGTGTCCGGACTGGTCGGTCTGGCCTGGCCCGCGATCGCCTGGGCAGCCACGGGTGTGCCACGCGCGTACACCGACACCGAGCTCGCCTGGCGGTCGTCGTACATCGGCTGGGGGGACCTCGTGCCCTTCACCCCGTGGGTGCAGGGCTTCGGGTGGTGGTTCCACCAGCCGGCGGGCACGATCCTGCTGGTCGTGGTGCTGGTCGGCTTCGTCGCCGTGGTGTTCCAGCCAGCCGCTCGGCGCATCGGCCTGGAGCTCCGACTGTGGGGTGTCGCGTACCTGGTGTACCTGCTGGCGGTGTTCTTCCCGCAGTCCAGCACGTGGCGGATCCTGCTGCCGATCGCCCCGCTGCTCGGGGTCGTCGCGCTGCCCCGATCGCGGGTCTACCGGGTCGCGATGGTGGTCCTGGCGGTCGTCCTGCAGTGGACCTGGCTGTACTTCTGCTGGTGGGTGGACGGGTACGACTGGACGCCGCCGTGACGCTCAGGGTGCGCTCAGGGAGCACCCCCGACCTGGGCGGTTTCGCAGTCGTGCCTGTCTACGGGATAATGGCCCCTGTTCGTACTGCACGAAAGGGGACAATCTGATGGCAGCAATGAAGCCGAGGACCGGCGACGGGCCGATGGAGGCTGTCAAGGAGGGTCGACTCATCATCGTGCGGGTTCCGCTCGAGGGTGGAGGCCGCCTGGTGGTCTCGGTCAACGACGCCGAGGCCAAGGAACTCCACGACGCACTGGCAGAGGTCGTCTCGGCCTAGTTCGTCGACGCACCACCACGGAAGGTCCGGGACGCGTACGTCCCGGGCCTTCCGTGCGTCCGTCATCGGCGGAGACCCGGTGGGGATGACCCGCCGGCGGACGCCCGATCGGAGCCCCGGCCTGGAGGCTGTCGGTCCCGCCCGGCATGATGGTCACGTGCCCCGGGACCGCGTCCGCAACCTGCCGGTCCGCCGCATCGAGGAGTACCTCGACCCGGACCCGATGCCGCGCGACGACTGGCCGGCGACCCTGGCGCCGGTCCGGCAGCTGCTCGACGAGGGGCTCGAACTCGGTCCCGTCACGGTGCTGGTCGGTGAGAACGGCGTCGGGAAGTCGACCCTGGTCGAGGCGATCGCACTGGCGTTCGGCATGGCGCCGGAGGGCGGATCGACCGGGTCCGGGCACTCGACACGACCGTCCGAGTCCGACCTGTGGGAACACATCCGTCTGGTTCGCGACTTCGGGGCAGCGCGCAGTGGGTTCTTCCTGCGTGCCGAGACCATGCACGGTTTCTTCACCTACCTGGAGCAGCACCCGAACCCGAGCCGCCCCGAGCCGCGGTTCCACGAGCGTAGCCACGGCGAGTCGTTCCTGGACTTCGTCATCGACCGGGCGCGGTGGCCCGGGCTGTGGCTGCTCGACGAACCGGAGTCGGCGCTGTCGTTCTCGGGCTGCCTGTCGCTGATCGCGCTCCTGCAGTCCATCGTCGAGGACGGTGTCGGTCAGGTGATCCTGTCGACGCACTCGCCGGTGCTCGCCGCGTTCCCGGACGCGACCGTCCTCGAGGTGGGGGAGTGGGGCATCCGTCGGAGCGCCTGGGCAGACCTGGATCTCGTCCGGAACCAGCGGGCGTTCCTCGAGGCTCCGGAGCGGTACCTGCGGCACCTGGCGTGAGTCGTGCCTCCCGGCCGGCCCTGGTCGCGCTCCGACGTCGTACGAACGGCCGCCGAACCGGGCGGTCGGCAGCACGCCGTGCGACCGCGGCGAACCGCGGGCGGCACGCCATGCGGCCTCGGTCAGTCGGTGAGCTTCGTCATCTGCAGCAGCCCGTCGCCCGCGGGGGACAGGGCGCTGCGGACCGCACCGGAGGTCGACACCTCGGTCAGGAGCAGCCGGAAGTCGGTCGTCGCGCGGTCCCGCTTGACGGGGTCCGCGACCTTGCCGCGCCACAGCGCGTGCGGGACGAGCACGGTGCCACCGGTCTTCGCCAGCCGCAGGCCGTGCTCGACGTACTCGATGACGTGCTCCGGGTCGGCGTCGATGAGCACGACGTCGTACGAGGCGTCGTTCATCCGCGGCAGCACCTGCGCGGCGCGGCCCGGGATCAGTCGGACCCGTCCGGGCGCGGTGCCGGCGGCGATGAAGGCGTCCCGGGCGTCCTGCTGGTGGTCGATCTCGATGTCGATCGTCGTCAGGGTCGCATCGGGTGCACCCGCGAGCAGGTACAGCCCGGAGACGCCGAGCCCGGTGCCGATCTCGATGATGCTCGTCGCCCGCGAGGCGGCCGCGATCACGCTCATCTGCGCGCCGATGGCGGGTGAGACGGCTTCGACCCCGAGCTCGAGGGAGCGCTCACGGGCACGGGCGACACCGTCGGGTTCGGAGACGATGTCCTCCGCGAACTTCCAGTTCGAGTCTTTCTCTGACACGCACACTCCTCGTCGGTCAACTCTACGGGTGACTCGCCGACTCCACGCGTTAGGCTCGCTCCCGTGAACATCCAGCTCGACAAGATCCTGCTCATCGGGATCATCGCCGTGCTGTTGCTCGGGCCGCAGCGGTTGCCCGTGTACGCCCAGAAGCTCGCCGACTTCGTCAAGGCCGTCCGCCGGTTCGCGGACACCGCGAAGGACCGGATGCGCGAGGAGATGGGCCCCGACTTCGACGACGTGGACTGGCAGAAGCTGGACCCGCGTCAGTACGACCCGCGTCGGATCATCCGCGACGCCCTGCTCGACTCCCCGTCCGCCGGTGCCGAGGCGGCTGCGGCCGCGGCGACGGTGACTGCGGCGAAGGTCCGCGCACCCGCGCCGATCGTGCCGTTGGCCGCTGGCGAGCCGGCACCGTACGACGCCGAAGCGACCTGACGCAGCCGCCTCACGACAGCGAGAGGCCGAGCTTCCGCCCGGCCAACCCGCGACCCATCGCGGTGAGCCGCTCCGCCACCGCGTCCAGCGCGACGGCTGCGGCGTCCGTCGGGTCACCCAGCACGACCGGGAGGCCCACATCACCCCCGGCGCGCAGCGGCACCGAGAGCGGCACCCGGCCGAGCACCGGCACGGGGGAGTCCTGCCCGCGGGAGAGCCGTCGGGCGGTCTCGTCGCCGCCGCCCTCGCCGAAGAGGTGCAGCACGCTGCCGTCGGGTTGCACGAGTCCCGCCATGTTCTCGACGACGCCGATCACCCGCTGACCCGTCTGCCGGGCGACGATCCCGCTGCGTTCGGCGACGTCCGCCGCAGCAGCCTGTGGCGTGGTCACGACGAGGACCTCGGCGTGCGGCAGGAGCTGGCCGACGGAGATCGCCACGTCACCGGTGCCGGGCGGCATGTCGAGCAGGAGCACGTCGAGGTCACCGAACCACACGTCGGACAGGAACTGGTTGACCGTCCGGTGCAGCATCGGCCCGCGCCAGGACACCGCGGTGGAGACGTCGTCGACGAACATGCCGATCGAGACGACCTTCACCTCGTGGGCGACCGGCGGCAGGATCATGCTGTCCACGCGGGTCGGGCGAGGCGCGACGCCGTGCTCGTCGGTGAGGCCCATCAGGCCCGGGATGCTGAAGCCGTGCACGTCGACGTCGACGATGCCGACGCGCTGCCCACGACGGGCGAGGGCGACGGCCAGGTTCGCCGTCACCGTGGACTTGCCGACGCCGCCCTTGCCGCTCGTCACCGCGATGACGCGGGTCAACGAGTCCGGGGTGAACTGGACGCCCTGCGGACGGCCCTCGCGCAGCCGCTCCGTGAGGGCACGACGCACGGCGGGGTCCATCACGGACACGTCGACGTCGACCGCCGTGACACCCGCCACGGAACCGGCGGCGGCCCGGACGTCCCGCTCGATGGTGTCGGCAGCCGGACACCCCACGATCGTGAGTTGCAGGTCGACGCGCACCGAGCCTCCCGGCTGCACGTCGACCCCGCGGATCATGTCCAGCTCGGTCACCGGGCGGCGGATCTCGGGGTCGATGACGCGGCCGAGGGCAGCGAGGACCGCCGTGGCGAGCTGGTCCTCCGGCCGGGAGACGTCAGCCACGTGTCACCGAACGGTCGTGGCCACGGTCGTGCCCCTGGCTCCGCGCGCGGTCTCGGTCTCGGTCGTCCAGGTCGTCGAGGTCCTCGGGGTCGCCGTCCCGGCGGTCGAGCTCCTCGAGCAGTGACCGCAGCTCGGCGCGGATGAAGTCCTTCGAGGCCATGTCGCGCATCGCCAGGCGGAGTGCCACGACCTCGCGGGCGAGGTACTCGGTGTCGGCCAGGTTCCGCTCGGCCCGCTGCCGGTCCTGCTCGAACTGCACACGGTCTCGGTCGTCCTGGCGGTTCTGCGCGAGCAGGATCAGCGGCGCCGCGTACGAGGCCTGCAGTGACAGCACGAGGGTGAGGGCGGTGAAGCCGATCGCGGCGGAGTCGAACTGCCACGACTTCGGCGTCAGGATGTTCCAGCCCATCCACAGCACGCAGAAGAGCGTCAGGCCGATGAGGAACCAGGGGGTGCCCATCGCGCGGGCGATTCCCTCGGTGGCGCGACCGAAGGCGTCCCCGCGCCCACGGCGCCGGGTCGGCAGGACGCGGGTACGCATGCCCTTCGGGGAGTCGAGACGTTCCTCGGGTCGTTCCCTGCGGTTCTCATCCGTGCGTGCCACGAGTCGTCCTCCTTCCCGAGGCCAGCGGTGCTCTGCGTGTCAGTGAGCGGGGGCGCGAGACCGCGCCCGGGTTGGCGTCGGCCTCGTCCTGACTCCGCCAGTCGTCCGGCAGGACGTGGTCGAGGACGTCGTCGATGGTCACCACCCCGACGAGTCGGTGGGCGTCGTCGACCACGGGGACGGACAGGAGGTTGTAGGTCGCCATCACGCGGGTCACCTCAGCGGCACTCGCGTCGACCTTGACCGGCTCGGTCTGCTGGTCGATCAGGGTGCCGAGGCGTTCGTTCGGCGGGTACCGGAGCATCCGCTGGAAGTGCACCAGTCCGAGGAAGCGACCGGTCGGCGGCTCGTACGGCGGCAGCGTCACGCAGACCGCGGCCCCGAGCACCGGGGCGAGCTCGTGGCGCCGGATCAGGGCGAGACCCTCGGCGACGGTCGAGTCGGCGGACAGGATCACCGGCTCGGTGGTCATCAGACCGCCCGCGGTGTCCGGCTCGTACTCGAGCAGCATCCGGACGTCTTGCGCCTCTTCCGGCTCCATGAGCTCGAGGAGGGCTTCGCTGCGCTCGGCCGGCAGCTGCGCCAGCAGGTCGGCGGCGTCGTCGGGCTGCATCTGGTCGAGGACGTCGGCGGCACGGGAGTCACGGAGCGCCGAGAGGATCTCGATCCGCTCCTGGTCAGGCATCTCCTCGAGGACGTCGGCCAGACGGTTGTCCGGCAGTTCCTCGGCGACCTCGAAGCGTCGCTCGGACGGCAGGTCGAGCAGGGTCGAGGCCAGGTCGGCGGGCACCAGGTCCGAGTAGGCGGCGATCACGTGTTCGGCCGACTGCGACTCACCCGGCAGCTCGTCCTCGGTGACCTCGTTCCAGGCGGCGAAGGTCGTCGGACCCTTGCCGAACGGCGACGGCGTGGTCTTCGGCTTGCGGAGGAAGAGCTGCGCGATCGACCAGTCGCCCTGCCCGTGGTCCTCGATTGCGACGTCCTCGATCGTGGCGCGGATCTGCTCCTTCTTGATGAGCACCTTGCGGCCGAGGATCTCCGCGATCACCCGGACCTCACCACCGCGCTGCTCGAAGCGGCGCATGTTGACCAGGCCCGTCGTGATGACCTGCCCGGCGCCGATCGAGGTGATCCGGCCGATGCTGACGAAGATCCGGCGCTTGCCGGGGACCTCGACGATCAACCCGACGACCTGCGGGGCGTCGACCCGGCGGTAGACGACCAGGACGTCCCGGACCCGGCCCACCCGATCGCCCGCGGGGTCGAAGACGGAGCACCCGGCCAAGCGGGCGACGAAGACCTTCGAGGCGCTCACCCGTCCAGCGTAGTCGCTCGCCCCGGCGCGCTCGCCGCCCCTTCCCTGGTGGTTCTCGTGTGATCGCAAGGAGCCCGGTGGATGATGACTGTGTGAGCACTCAGAGCCCCTTCGGCGGCCGCACGGCACAGGCGTTCCCCACGCTGCCCCGCGGTGACGTCCTCGGCACCTACGACAGCTACCCCGAAGCACAGCGCGTGGTCGCGAAGCTCGCCGAAGCGGACTTCCCGGTCGCGAAGCTGGCCATCGTCGGCAATGACCTGAAGACCGTCGAACGCGTCACCGGGAAGATGACCTACGGCCGCGCGGCCCTCGCTGGCGCGCTCTCCGGGCTCTGGCTCGGGTTCTTCTTCGGCATCGTCCTCACCCTCTTCTCACCGTCGGCCGGCGGGCTCTTCGCCGCCGCGGCCGTCATCGGTGCGGGCTTCGGCATGCTCTACGGCATCGTCTCGTTCGCCATCACCAAGCGACAGCGCGACTTCACGAGCGTCCACCAGGTCCTCGCCACGAACTACCAGATCGTCGTCGAGCCGCAGCTCTCCGGGGAGGCGCAGCGCATCCTCGGGCAGGCCGGCGCGATCCAGCACACGGCGTGGGACCAGCCGGGTGCCGGGAACCCCAAGCAGGGCGGGCAGCCGGGGCAGTACGGCCAGCAGGGTCAGGTCGGCCAGCAGGGCCAGCAGGGCCAGTACGGCCAGCAGGGTCAGGTCGGCCAGCAGCCGTGGCGTCCCGGTGCCGGGCCGGGTGGTGCTCCGCAGGGCGGTCCCGGCCAGGGCGCGCCGACGCAGGGCCGTGCTCCGCAGTACGGCGAGTACGGCCAGCAGGGCCAGCAGGGCCAGCAGGGCTCACCCTACGGCGGCCACGCGACGCCGCACCAGCAGCCGGGCACCGGCCAGCAGGCGGCACCGACGCCGGACGGCCGTCCCCGGTACGGCACCAACGACGGTCCCCGCTACGGGACGGACGACGACTCCACTCGCCGGGCTCCCGCCGACGACGCTCGCCGGGGATCGACGGGAGGCCCGCGGTACGGCACGAACGACGGTGCCGCCCGCGATGCCTCCGGTGACCGCGGCGCGAACCCGCCGCAGCGCCCCGAGGGTTCGGCCCAGTACGGCACGAACGACGGCCCCCGCTACGGCGAGCGGACCGCCGCTCCCGAGTCCGAGGCGCAGACCGGTGAGCGTGCGACGGACGACACGGACCAGGCTCGTCGCGAGGACGAACGCCGCGACTGACCAGCACCCACACTGACGAGGAGGGGCTCCCGGACCAGATGGTCCGGGAGCCCCTCCTCGGTTCCGGGCGAACCGAGTCCAGGGCCCGCTGCCCGGCCCCTGCTAGCCAGTGCCTACTGCTCGTTGCCTACTGCTCGTTGCCTACTGCTCGGTGCCTGTTGGTCGGCACCCGCCGATCAGAGGATCTTCGAGTAGCAGACCGAGCGGTCGGCGCCGACGTAGGGGCCGAATGCCGCGATGCGGCTGAACCCCTCACGCTCGTAGAACGCGATCGCTCGCTTCTGCTCGCTGCCGGTCTCGAGGACCAGCGCCGGCGAGCCGAGGTCGAGCGCCGCCTCTTCCAGCCGACGCAGCATGGCGGCCGCGACACCGGATCCGCGGGACTCCGTCCGCACGTACATCCGCTTCACCTCGGCGATGCCGTCGTCGACGATCCGCAGACCGCCGCAGCCCACCGGGGTGCCGTCACCGTCACGCGCGACGAAGAACACCGCGATCGATTCCGCCGTCGGCTTCGGGCCGGGCTCCGTGTCCGCGCCGTACGTGCTGTCGATCTCGATGCGCTGGGCTGCACGCAACCGCTGTGCGTCGGGCGAGTCGAAGTGCTCGACGTCGATCAGGAAGGTGCTCGAGGGGGCTTCAGCGCTCACGAGGCCCAGGCTAGCGCGGAGTGCGGGCGATCCACCCCTCCACTTCCGAGGGGGTCCGGGGGATGTGCACCGAGAGGTTCTCGGCACCGTCCTCGGTCACCAGGACGTCGTCCTCGATGCGGACACCGATGCCGCGGAACTCCTCTGGCACGGTCAGGTCGTCCTGCTGGAAGTACAGCCCGGGCTCGATCGTGAAGACCATGCCGGGCTGCACGATGCCGTCGAGGTACATCTCACGCCGGGCCTTGGCGCAGTCGTGCACGTCGAGACCGAGGTGGTGGCTCGTGCCGTGCACCATGTAGCGGCGGTGGAACTGGTTCTCCGGCAGCAGCGACTCGTCGGCGGAGACCGGCAGGAAGCCCCACTCGGCCGTCTTCCGGGCGATGACCTCCATGGCGGTCGCGTGGACCTCACGGAAGGTGATGCCGGGCTTGACGATCGCGAACGCCGCGTCGGCAGCCTCCAGGACGGCCTCGTAGACCATCCGCTGCACGGGGGAGAACGTGCCGCTGACCGGCAGCGTGCGGGTGATGTCGGCCGTGTAGAACGAGTCGACCTCGACCCCGGCGTCGATGAGGATGAGGTCGCCCGGCTGCACGGCGCCGTCGTTCCGCGTCCAGTGCAGGATGCACGCGTGGTGGCCGGCAGCCGCGATCGTGTCGTAGCCGACCGTGTTGCCGTCGGCGCGGGCACGGCGGTTGAAGGTGCCCTCGACGATGCGCTCACCGCGGGGGTGCGCCAGGACGGCGTCGAAGTCGGCGATCACGTCGTCGAAGCCGTGCTGCGTGGCGTCGACGGCCTTGCGCAGCTCGTTGACCTCGTACGCGTCCTTCACCAGGCGGAGTTCGGACAGGTCGCGGGAGAGCACGTCCGCCGTCGCCGGGGCGTCGGCCTGCTCCTCGGCGCCGCCGACCGTTGCACCCAGACGCTCGTCGAGCGCGCGCGTGAACTCGGTGTCGGCGTCGCGGACGACCAGCACCGAGGCGTCGAGCCCGTCGAGGACGCCGTCGAGTTCCCCGAGGTCGGCCGTCGCCAGTCCGAGGTCGGCGGCGACCTCGGGCAGGGAGGGGCGCGGGCCGACCCAGAACTCGCCGATCTCGGGGTTGGCGTAGAACTCCTCGGAGTCGCGGCCGGCGGTCGCACGGAAGTAGAGCGTGGCGTCGTGTCCGCTGCCGTTCGGCGTGAGGACCAGCACGGAACCGACGACGGTGTCCGTGCCCCACCCGGTCAGGTGCGCGAAGGCGGAGTGCGGGCGGAACGGGTAGTCGCAGTCGTTCGAGCGGACCTTCGCCTGCCCGGCGGGGATGACGAGCGTCCGGCCGGTGTGCAGCTCGGAGAGCCGCGCACGACGCGCGGCAGCGAAGGCGGACTGTTCACGGGGCGCCGGGAGCGGACGCTCGCGCTCCGCCCAGTTCGACGCGATGTGGTCCTTGAAGACGGACGAGCCGGGAGTGGTGGAGCGGTTGCTCGTCGCGCGGGGAGTGGTGTCGGCCATGCGTCCCATCATCCCACCGCTCCACCGATCAGGCTCCGGCGCCACCGTCCGCACACGCTCCCCGCCGGAGTCGACCGCGCTCATGTCGGCCGGACCCTCGTGGCCGACCCGCGTCTGTGAACGGCGTCCGACCGGCTGGTGACCTGTGGATAGCATTGCGGCGTGCCTGATCCGTTCATCGACCTGCACGCTCACTCGAGCGTCTCCGACGGCACCGAGCGCCCGGCGGACCTCGTCCGGGCTGCGGCGGCCAGCGGCCTCGACGGCGTCGCCCTGACCGACCACGACACCACCGCGGGGTGGCACGAGGCGACCGAAGCGGTCCGGCAGCTCCCGATGACGCTGGTGCCAGGGCTGGAGCTCAGCACCCGGATCGGCTGGCGGAGCGTGCACGTCCTCGGCTACCTGGTCGACCCGCAGGACCCGGGCCTGGTCGCCGAGACCACCGCGATCCGCGACGGCCGCCTGACCCGCGCCCGCAGCATGGTCGACGCCATCGGCCGCGACCACCCGATCACCTGGGACGACGTCCTGGCCGAGTCGAGCGAGGGGGCGACGATCGGTCGCCCGCACATCGCCGACGCCCTGGTCCGACTCGGCCTCGAGACCGATCGCAGTGCGGCGTTCCGTGGCATCCTGCACCCGTCCTCCGGCTACTACGAGCCGCACGAGGCCCCGACCCCGCTGCGTGGTGTCGAGCTGATCCGTGCAGCTGGTGGTGTCCCCGTGATCGCGCACCCGGCGGCGTCCTCGCGCGGGATCGTGATCGACGAGCCGATGCTCCGCGAGCTCGTCGACGCGGGTCTCGCCGGTCTCGAGGTCGACCACCGCGAGAACCAGGCGCACGGCAAGCGGACGCTCCTGGACTGGACCGCGCAGTTCGGGCTCGTCGTCACAGGGTCGAGCGACTACCACGGCGAGGGCAAGCCGAACCGCCTCGGCGAGCACCGCACGGCACGTCGTTCGTTCGACGCGATCGTCGAGCAGGCGACCGGCAGCGCGCCCGTCGTCGGCCCGGGCTCGCGCCTGTTCTGACGCGCCCGACCTGACGCGCCCGACCTGACGCGCGTGGCCTGACCCGGTCCTGCGGGACCGGCCCCGGGCCTCCCGTCCGGCGGCGCGGTGCGCGACGGAGACGCGGAAGCGACAGATCGCGCGAGGAAACCGGCGCGGATCTGTCGCTTTCGCGCACCACACCGCCGCCGAGCCGCCAGCGGGCCCGGGAACGACGACGGCCCCGTCACCGGGGTGACGGGGCCGATCGGTCTGGAGGCGCTACTCGCCGTCCGAGGAACCCTGCGGGCTCGAGGCGGTCGCCTCGGACGAGCCGCTGCCGCCACGACGGCGACGACGGCGGCGACGCTTCTGCGTGCCGTCGCCCGACTCGTCACCGGCGGGGGAGGACGGCGCACCGTCGCCCGGGGTGGTGGCGGCCTGCGTGGCTGCCTGGACGGTGACGTCCTCGGCGGGACCAGTGCGCTCCGCCGCCGGACGGTCACCCGAGGTGCGACGCGAGCCGGACTGCTCGGAACCGGCGGACCGGCTGCGGTTGCGCGACCGGGACTCACCGGCGCTGCCGGAACGCGAGCCGGAGCCGGAGCCCGACCGCGAGCTGGCGGACGACTTCTCGGTACCGGCGGTCGCCGCGTGCGACGTGGTGCCGGGCAGGCGGCCCTTGGTGCCGGCCGGGATGTCCAGGTCGGTGAACAGGTGCGGCGACGACGAGTAGGTCTCGACGGGCTCGGGGATGCCGAACTCGAGTGCCTTGTCGATCAGCGTCCACTTGTGCAGGTCGTCCCAGTCCACGAACGTGACCGCGATGCCGGTCTTGCCCGCACGACCGGTGCGGCCGGCGCGGTGCAGGTACGTGTCCGGGTCGTCCGGGATCGTGTGGTTGATGACGTGCGTGACGTCGTCCACGTCGATGCCGCGGGCGGCGACGTCCGTCGCGATGAGGACGTCGCGCTTGCCGGCCTTGAAGGCGGCCATCGCGCGCTCGCGCTGCTCCTGGTTGAGGTCACCGTGGACGGCGGCGGCGTTGAAGCCGCGGTCCTTCAGCTCCTCGACGATGCGGGCGGCGGCGCGCTTCGTGCGGGTGAAGATGACGGTCTTGCCGCGACCCTCGGCCTGCAGGATGCGGGCGATGACCTCGTCCTTGTCCAGGGAGTGGGCGCGGTAGATGACGTGCTTGATGTTCGCCTGCATCAGACCCTCGTCGGGGTCCGTCGCGCGGATGTGCACCGGACGCGACATGAAGCGGCGGGCGAGCGCGACGATCGGTGCCGGCATCGTGGCCGAGAAGAGCATCGTGTGCCGGACCTCGGGGACCGCCTGGAAGATGCGCTCGATGTCGGACAGGAACCCGAGGTCGAGCATGCGGTCTGCCTCGTCGAGGACGATCTCCTGCACGTGCGAGAGGTCGAGCAGGCGCTGCCGCTGCAGGTCGATGAGACGCCCGGGCGTGCCGACGACGATCTGCGCGCCGGCCTTGAGCTGCTCGACCTGGCCCTCGTACGCCTTGCCGCCGTAGATGGAGACCAGTTTCGTCGGACGGTTGACCATCGCGGACTCGAGGTCCTCGCTCACCTGCACTGCGAGCTCACGGGTCGGGACGACGACGAGCGCCTTCACACCCGGTGCGGGGTCGGCGCCGATGCGCTGGATCAGCGGCAGGCCGAACCCGAAGGTCTTGCCGGTGCCGGTCTTGGCCTGACCGATGATGTCCTGGCCGGTCAGGGCGAGCGGGATCGTCTGCTGCTGGATCGGGAAGGGCTCGATGATGCCCTTGCTCGCGAGCGCATCGACGATGTCCTGCTCGATCTGGAGTTCTGAGAAAGTCAAGAAGTTCACCCTGTTCGTGGGGAGGAGTCCGGGCCAGTCTACCGACGTGCCGGAGGGGGATCACCCGACCCGTATGCTGGGCGGGTGGTGTCGTGGTGGAACCGGAAGCGTGCTGGGCAGCTCGCTGCAGCCTGGCTCGCGTCGCGGAACCCGCGCAGCGGGACCGTCGAGCGTCTGCAGCTGGACGACGTCAGCCCGGAGCTGGACGTCTACCTCGGCCAGGCCGCCTACCTGCAGCTGTCGCTGTACGAGACCATGGGCCGTGCCGGCGCCGGTGCGCCGACGCTCTCGGGCCGTCTGGTCACCGGGGTGCTCGCGACGACCGCTCTCGAGCGGCACCGTGCCATCGTGGCCGAGATCGAGCGTGGCGGCAAGGAGCCGGCCGATCTGATGGCCCCGCACCGGGACGCGATCGACCGCTTCCTCGAGCGCACGAGCGGTGCGGACTGGTACGAGTCGATGCTCACGGGGTACGTCACCGCCGGCATCCTCAACGACCTGTTCGCGAACCTGCTGCGCTCGCTGCCGATCGACGTCCGGCAGCGCCTGCGCACGGTGTTCGACACCCGGGAAGAGCCCGCCGTGGTCGAGGAACTCACCGCCCGCATCGACGAGGACCCCGTGGTGGCGTCCCGTCTGGCGATGTGGGGCCGGCGGCTCGTGGGTGACACGCTGTTGGTCGCCCGGTCGGCGCTGGCGTCCCATGCTCGGGAGGACCAGGAGCGGCTCGAGCCGGTCTGGACCGAACTCATCGCCGCGCACACGCGCCGGATGGACGCGCTCGGCTTGACGGCCTGAGCGGCCCGGTGGCAACAGTCCGGCCCCACCACAGCGATCCGCCAGCGCCGCAACAGGTCGACACAGCGATCTGCCAGCGCCGCGACAGGTCGACGCAGGAGTACCTCAGGCCCCCTGCTTGACCATCCGCTCGTAGTGCGCCTCGTCGGCCGCGCTGCGGCGACGGCCGAACACGACCTCGACGACGAGCGCGACGACGCCGGCGCCCACCAGGGCGACGACCCAGATCCACGTCCCGCCGTACGACCAACCGGCCCAGGTCAGGACCTCCCACAGGACGGCCGCGACGATGCCGCCGACCACGGGGCCGATCAGCACCCCGCGGGTCGTGCGCCAGGGCACGACCACGTGGGCGACCGCCCCCAGGAGGATCCCGCCGAGGACGGCGAAGAGGAGCTCCATGCGGGGAGCGTCAGGCGAAGAAGCCGATGCGGCGGGACTCTTCCGAGCCCACCTCGACGTACGCGAGCGATGCGACCGGCACGATGAAACGGCGGCCCTTGTCGTCCTTGAGGGAGATGTGCGTCGCCTTGGCTGCGAGGGCGTCCGACACGGCGGTCTCGATCTCGTCGGCGGTCTGTGCCGTCTCGAAACCGATCTCGCGGGGGCTGTTGATGATGCCGATCTTGATGTCCACGACCTCACCCTAGTCGAGCGCCACCGGCCGGCCCCGAGCGTTCGCCGCGGGCGCACGAGGCGTTCGCCGCGGGCCGACGAGGGCATCCACAGCCCGGCGCGGGCGGGCCGCGATGTCGGCCGCGGTGGGTACCGTACGAGCGTGCCACCGACCACCCTGATGCCCGCGCCGGACCTCGGCTCGGTCGCGCGCGCACTGGTCGACGACCCGGCGCAGCAGGCCGTGCTGACCCTGCCCGACGGGGTGCACGCGGCGGTCATCGGCGCCCCGGGGACCGGCAAGACGAGCACGTTGACCCGACTGGTGGCCGATCGGTACACCCGCCCCGGTGCCGTCGACCCGGCAGGGCACGCGACCGTCCTCGCGCTCACGTCGGCGCGCGTCGCCGCGACCGCGCTCCGTGACCGTCTGGCCGCCGCGGTGGACCGGGTCACGCCGGGCGCCCTGGCCCGCACGGTCAACTCCCTCGCCTTCCAGGTGGTCGCGCACGCGGCGGCCGCACAGGGGCAGGACGCACCGACCCTCCTGACCGGCGGCGAACAGGACCGGATCATCGCGGACCTCCTGGACGGTCACGAACTCGACGGCACGGGCCCGGACTGGCCGGCACCGATCACCGAGGTGGTCCGCGAGCGTGCGGGTTTCCGGACCGCGCTCCGCGACCTCATGATGCGGGCGGTCGCCGCCGGCATCGAACCCGACGACATGCGGGAGCTCGGCGACGACACCGGACACCCCGAGTGGCGCGCCGCTGGCGACTTCGTGGACGAGTACCGGGCGGCCGTCACGGCGTTCCGGTCGACGAGCCTCGACGCCGCCGAACTCGTCGCCTTCGCCACGGCAGCCGTGCTCCGCGGCGAACTGCCACCGGCCGTCGCCGCACTGCGCCTGGTGGTCGTCGACGACGTGCAGGAACTGGTCGAGGGCGAGATCGCGCTGCTCGGCGCCCTGGCCCGCTCCGGTGTGCAGGTGGTGGCGTTCGGCGACCCCGACATCGCCGCCTCCGCGTTCCGCGGCGGTGTGCCCGACGTGCTCGGCCGGCTCGGCCCGCGCCTCGGGGTCGCGCACGTGCAGGAGATCGTGCTCGGCACCGTGCACCGGCACGCCGCGCCGGTCCGCGCGCTGGTCACCGGCATCACCGGGCGCATCGGCACGGCCGCCGCCGGTCGCCAGCGTGCAGCCCTCGCCCGGGAGGCCCGTGGCCGCTCCGACGCGGTCCTGCACCTCGAAGCACCCAGCCGTTCCGCGATGGTGGCCGCGGTGGCGAGACGCCTCCGCGAACACCGGCTGCTCGACGGCGTCCCGTGGCACCGGATGGTCGTCGTCACCCGCAGCGGTGCGGCGATCCCCGAACTGGTCCGGGCGCTCTCGGTGGCGGAGGTCCCCGCCACGGCCGGCGCCGCGCCGACCCGTCCGCGTGACGACACGGCGTCCCGGACGCTGGTCGACGCCGCCGCCGTCGCGCTCGGGGTCGTGCCGCTCGACGCCGACCTGGCGACGTCCTTCGCGACCGGGCCGCTGGGAGGGCTCGACACCCTGGCGATCCGTCGGCTCCGCCTGGCGCTCCGCCGAGAGGAGCTGGCCGGTGGCGGGACCCGCACGGCCGACGAACTGCTCGTCGACGCGCTGGGCGCCCCGGAACGCCTGGCCACGATCGACGCCGCCTTCGCCCGACGTGCGATGCGGCTCGCGACGAGCTTCGTGACCGCACGGCAGGACGCCGAGTCGGGTGCGAGCATCGAGGAGATCCTCTGGGGCCTCTGGGAACGCAGCGGTCTGGCCGGTGTGTGGCGGTCGCAGTCCGTCGCCGGCGGGGTCGGCGCGGCCGAGGCGGACCGGCACCTCGACGCGGTCGTCGGGCTGTTCACCGCCGCCAAGCGCTTCGTCGAACGGACGCCGGACGCCCCCGCCCGGGTGTTCGTCGACGACCTCCTCGGTGCCGACCTGCCGGAGGACTCCATCGGGCCGGACCGGACCGCCGGACGGGTCCGCGTGCTGACCCCCTCGGCCACCGTCGGACTGGAGTGCGACGTCGTGGTGGTGACGGGCCTCCAGGACGGCGTCTGGCCGAACACCCGCGTCCGCGGCAGCCTGCTCGACCCCGACGGGCTGGTGCGGGCGGCGGCGGGGATCCCGCACTCGCCGACGGACGACCGCGCCGCGGTGATCGGTGACGAACTGCGCCTGTTCGTGCGGGCGGTGTCCCGCGCGACGACGCAGGTCGTCATCGCCACGGTCGCGAACGACGACGAGTCACCCTCGCCCTTCGTGCGGCTGGTGCCTGTGCCGCCGGACCGGCAACCGTCGGCGCACCCGCTGTCGCTGCGCGGGCTCGCCGGGTCACTCCGCCGCCGGGTGGTGGCGACCGGGGACCACGAGGCGGCCTCCGCGTTGGCCCGGCTCGCGGCCGAGGACGTGCCCGGCGCGGCCCCCGACGACTGGTACGGCATCGTCGAACCGACGACGGACGCGCCCCTCGTCGACCTGGCTGCCGAACCGGTGGTGCCCGAGGACGGTGACGAGCCGGTCCCGCCGACGGTGGCGGTGTCGCCCTCCCGGATCGGCACCTTCGAGGAGTGCCCGGTGCACTGGTTCGCGCAGACGTTCGGCGGCGGTGCGCCGAGCCCGGCGATGGGCATCGGCACGATCGTGCACGAGGCGATGGAGCACGCCACCGACGTGGACGTCGAGTCGCTGTGGCACCGGGTCGAGGAACGCTGGGACGAGTTGAGCTTCGAGTCGCCGTGGGTCGCGGACCGCGAGCGCGCGCGCACCCGACGGATGATCGAGGGCCTCAGCGACTACCTGCGCACCTTCGCCAGCGCGGGGCGACGGGTGCTCGGGGCCGAGGCCTCGTTCGCGCTCGTGACCGGGCCGGCCCGGGTCCGTGGGAGCATCGACCGCATCGAGGTCGACCCCGACGGCCGGATCAGCATCGTCGACCTGAAGACCGGACGGTCCATGCCGAGCGAGAAGAACGACATGCCCGGACACCCGCAGCTCGCTGCCTACCAGCTCGCCGTCGCGGACGGGGCGGTCGAGGGGGTGCCGGAGGGTGCGGAGACCACGGACGCCCGGCTCGTGTTCGTGCAGAACCCGAAGGGCGCGCACGCGTACTCCGAGCGGACGCAGCGGGCCCTCGACCCGGAGTCACGCGAGGCCTACCGGGAACGCCTGCACACCGTGGCACGCGGCATGGCGGGACGGACGTTCCTGGCCAACGTCGACGACCACTGCGACCGGGCACGCACCGGCACCGAGTGCCGGATCCACGTGGTGGGGGAGGTCACCTGGTGAGCGACGAGACCACGGTGGACGAGACGGCTGCGTCCGTCGCAGCGTCCTCGGCTGCGGCCCCCGCGTCCGCACCGACCGGAGGCGCGGTGCCGGATGCGCGCCCGGCCCGCCGCCGGTACGGGGCCGACGAGATCGCCGACGCCCTCGGCAAGCCCCGGCCGACCGAGCAGCAGCGCGCCGTGATCGAGTCGCCGCTCGCCCCGGCCCTCGTCGTCGCGGGTGCCGGCAGTGGGAAGACCGAGACGATGGCCTCCCGCGTCGTCTGGCTGCTCGCGAACGGGTTCGTGCAGCCTGACCAGGTGCTCGGGCTGACCTTCACCCGGAAGGCCGCCGGGGAGCTCGGCGTCCGCATCAACGACCGGATCGGTGCGCTCGAGGACGCCGGGCTCATCGAGGCCGGGGACGCCTTCCTCGCCCCGACCGTGTCCACCTACAACGCCTTCGCGAACGCCGTCTTCCGTGAGAACGCCCTGCTCGTCGGGCGGGACGGCGAATCCCAGGTGCTCACCGAACCCTCCGCGTGGCAGCTCGCCCGACGGGTCGTCGTCAGCGCGCGTGACGACCGGCTGGTGGGCCTCGACCGCAACGTCGACACGATCACCGCCGCGGTCGTCGCGCTCGCCGGGGCGGCGTCCGAGCACCTCGTCGACCCGGCCGACCTCCGCCGCTTCTCGATCGACTTCGGGGAGCTGCTCGAGCTGCCCGGCTCGAGCCGCGGCACGCCCTACCGGGCCGTCACGGACGCCGTCGCCGCGGTCGGGTCCCTGGAGCCGCTCGCCGACCTGGTCGAGGAGTTCCGCCGCCAGAAGGTCGACCGCGGGTTCGTCGAGTTCTCCGACCAGATCGCCCTGGCGCTCGCCGCCGCCGACGCTGCTCCGCGGGTGGCCGCCGACCTGCGCTCGCGGTTCGCCGTGGTGCTGCTCGACGAGTACCAGGACACCTCGGTCGTGCAGACCCGGTTCCTGGCACGGCTGTTCCGGGACCACCCGGTGATGGCGGTCGGGGACCCGCACCAGTCCATCTACGGCTTCCGCGGCGCGAGTGCCGCGAACCTCGCGCGCTTCCCCGCCGACTTCGGGGACGCCTCGGGCGACCCGGTCGTCACCTACGCCCTGTCGACCAGCTGGCGGAACCCGGTCGACGTGCTCGCCGCCGCGAACGCCGTCGTCGAGCCGCTCTCGAGCGCGTCCGAGGTCCAGGTGGAACGCCTCGCACCGCGGCCCGGCGCCGATCGCGGCACGGTCAGCGCGGTGTTCCCGGAGACCCTGCCCGAAGAGGCCGACGCGGTGGCCGCCTGGTTCGCGGACCACCGGACGCGGAACCCCGGCGGGTCGATGGCGCTGCTGCTCCGTGCCCGGAAGGACCTGTCCGCCTTCACGGCGGCGCTCGGGGTCCGGGCCGTGCCGTACCACGTGCTCGGGACCGGCGGACTGCTGCAGCGACCGGAGATCGTCGACCTGGTGGCGTGCCTCCGCGTGCTGCACGACCCGGCCGCGGGCAACGACCTCATCCGGTTGCTCGCCGGTGCCCGGTGGCGGATCGGGGCAGCGGACATCGTCGCGTTGCACGGCCTGGCCCGCTGGCTGTTCGGCCGCGACCACACGCACCGACGGCTCGACGACGAGGTCACGGCGGCGTTCCGGGCATCGGTCGCGGCGGGGGAGCACGGGTCCGTCGTCGACGCCCTCGACTTCGTCACGACCGCACCGGACGACCACTCCGCGCTCGCCGACATCAGCCCGGCCGGACGGGAGCGCATGCGGGCCCTCGGGGCGCAGCTGTCCTCGTTGCGAGCCCGTGCCGGCGGCGACCTGGTCGACTTCGTCACGCTCGTCGTGCAGGAGATGCGGCTGGACATCGAGGTCACCGCGCACGAGCAGGGCGGCTCGGCGTACCTCGACGCCTTCGTCGACGAGCTCAGCGGCTTCGTGCAGACCGACGACCGGGCCGACCTCGGGGCGTTCCTCGGGTGGATCGACGCCGCCGCCCGTCGCGACGACATGGGGCCGCGGTCCGAGGAACCCGAGGGCGGCACCGTCCAGATCCTCACCATCCACGGGTCGAAGGGGCTCGAGTGGGACGCCGTCGCCGTGCCCCGCATGGTCGAGGGCGGACTGCCGGCCCGGCCACAGGAGGGCTCGACCGGCTGGCTCGGCTTCGGTCGGCTGCCGTACGAGTTCCGCGGCGACGCCGACGAACTGCCCCGCCTGCACTGGCGCGGGCAGGAGACCCAGAAGGACGTGGTCGACGCGATCGACGCCTTCAAGGACGAGGTCAAGGCCCGGAACGAGGACGAGGAACGCCGCCTCACCTACGTCGCGCTGACCCGGGCGAAGCACGAGCTGCTCGTCAGCGGGTCGTCGTGGTCGACCGGCGTGAAGCCGACCGCACCGAGCCGGTACCTGCACGACCTGGTCGACGCCGGAGTGCTCGACGCGGGCCGCATCCCGGACGGCACCGCGCACGAGACGAACCCGCTCGGGGACCAGGGCGCGTCGCAGACGTGGCCGCACGTGCCCTTCGGCTCCCGCGGGCCCCGTGTGCTCGCCGCCGCCGACCGGGTCCGGAACGCGAACCCCGGTGCCGCCGGTCGCTACGCCGCGGACATCGAGCTGCTGCTGGCGGAACGCCGGGCCTCCCGGTCGGCCGCGCACCAGGTCGTCGTCCCGCACCGGGTACCGGCGTCCGGCTTCAAGGACTACCTCGGCGAACCGGACCGGGTGGCCGAGCGGCTGCGTCGGCCGATGCCCGAGCGGCCGTACCGCGCGACGCGCCTCGGCACCCTGTTCCACCAGTGGGTCGAGCAGCGCGCACGGGGTGGGGCGCCGGCGGCGCTCGGCGGATGGGACGGCGGGTTCGACGCGTGGGACGGCGAACTCGACGCCGATCCGGATGAGACGACCGCAGGCGGTCCGGCCTCCGCTGGTGAGGTCCCGGTGAGCGACGACGACGCCCGACGGCTGGCCGACTTCCAGGACACCTTCGCCCGCTCACGGTGGGCGGGGCTGACCCCGGTCGAGGTCGAGCGCGAGATCCACATCCCGTTCCTCGGGCACAGCGTCGTCTGCAAGCTCGACGCCGTCTACGAGATCGACGGACGCATCGAGGTCGTCGACTGGAAGACCGGCAAGGCCCCGAGCGGTGCGGACGACCTGGACCGCCGGCAGTTGCAGCTCGCGCTGTACCGCGTCGCGTACGCGGAGTTCACCGGTCGGCCGATCGAGGACGTCGACGCGGTGTTCTACTTCGTCGCCGACGACCTCGAGGTCCGACCGTCGTCGCTGCTCGATCGTGCCGGACTGGAGCGCGCCTGGCGCGAGGCGATCGGCTGACGCTGGTCGGGCCTCCCGGCCGTCCCGCGGGCCGGGCCTGTGCCCGCCGCGTCAGCTGTGGCGGCGCTCGGTGGACGAGAGCAGCTGCTCGACCTCGCCGATCTCCATCGTCTCCGGCGACACCGCCTGCAGCGGCGCGGCGGACGGGGCGTGCACGGCCTCGGCGAGGCGGTGCATCATCGCGACGGCGTCGTCGACGACCTCGGTGCTCTTGACCTGCACACCGTGCAGCAGCCACTGCGCCGTCTCGAGTTCGTGGTGCACGCGTGCACGCTGCCCGAGCTGCCGGTCACGGCCGCCGCCACCGGCGGTGTAGGCGCTGAGGACGGTGTCGAACGCCTCACGGCGTCCGGCGAGCACCCACGCCAGGTCCTTCGCCGGGTCGCCGAGACGCAGCTCGCCCCAGCCGAGGACCCCGGTGACGTCGTCGCCGCGGACCAGGATCGAGTCGAGGCCGAGCGACCCGTGCACGACCGTGGGCGTGAACTGCCACAGCTGCTGGTCGCGGGCGGCGCCCTCCCAGCGTTCCCGGAGCGCGTCCGGCACCAGCTTCGTCGCGACGGCCCGGTCCATCACGGACACCGCGGACCGCAGCACCTCGAAGGGGGTGAGGGACGGCAGGCCGGCGTCGGTGACGAAGCTCGTCGGCAGGACGTGCAGTGCGGCGATCGCCCGGCCGACGCTGGTGGCGAGCTCGGGCCGGTCGGTCAGGTCACGGAGCGCGGGGTGCTCGCCCTCGACGTAGGAGGTCAGGATGGCTCGGGTCGACCCGATGGGTGCCTGGCCGCGGTACTCCGGGACGGCGAACGGGAGGCGCGTGCGGATCCCGGCGCTCAGGGCGCGGATCGCGACGAGGTCGGCGGACTGACGCGCTTCCGCCCGCTGGTTCCGGGGCCGGCGGATCGCCGAGGACCGTCCGTCGACGTCGCGGACGACGGCCGACTCGTAGTCGCCACCGGCCACCGAGCCGAGCGTGCGTGTGCCGGTCAGGACCAGTCCGGGCACGGCCGTGGTCGCCAACGCGGCTAGAGTGAACTGCGATCCCGCCATGCCCAACAGGGTAGGTCCGCGGCGCATCCGATCGGTGCGCGCCACGCTGACCCGGGACGTGTCGACCACCAGGAGATCCGTGTGACCGTGGAGTTCGCCGCCCGGCTGCCGCTCGCCCGCAACGAGCTCGACCGCGACGCGGAGCACCGTTCCACGCCCGACCTCGAGCGGGTGCTGCGCGCCGACCCGACCACCCGCTTCCTGCCCGTCCACGGCGGCGCGATGCTGCGGAACGCCGACGGCACGCTGCGGTTCGTCGACGCCGACCAGGTGCCGGACGACGCCACCCTGCTCTACCTCGGTCGTGCGGTCAGCGACGCCCCGGACGCCCCGGCGGGCACCCGCTTCGTCGCGGCGCTCGTCGACGACGCGGCGGCCGCCCGGATCGAACCGGACACCGACGCGTGGGAGAACCTCCGCATGTTCGGCACCGAACTCTCCGCCCGCGACCAGGGCCTGGCGGTCGAGGCCGTCGCGATGGCGAACTGGCACGCCGTGCACGGGTTCTCGCCGCGAACCGGTTCGCCGACCGAGTCCACCGTGGGCGGCTGGGTCCGCCGCGACCCCGAGGGCCACCAGCACTTCCCCCGCACCGATGCCGCGATCATCGTCGGGATCACCGACGGGCAGGACCGGATCCTGCTCGGCTCGAACGCCGCCTGGGACGCGAACCGGTACTCGTTGCTCGCCGGGTTCGTCGAGCCGGGGGAGTCCCTCGAGGACGCCGTCCGCCGCGAGGTCTTCGAAGAGGCCGGCGTCACCATCGAGGAGCCCGAGTACCTCGGCTCGCAGCCGTGGCCGTTCCCCGCGTCGCTGATGGTCGGGTTCCGTGCCCGGGCGGTCGACGGCGACCCGTCCACCGCCCGCCCCGACGGGGTGGAGATCATCGACGTCCGCTGGTTCTCGCGGGACGAGATCCGCGACCAGGCCGGGAAGACCGTCCTGCTGCCCGGCCGGACCTCCATCGCCCGCGTGATCATCGAGGAGTGGTACGGCGGGCCGCTCGACCTGCCGTGACCCTCGCAGCCGGTCCCGCCGACCCGACGACCCCGTCGCCGGACGCCCTGCTCGCCGCGCTCGACGCGGAGCAGCGCACCGTCGCCCGGACGCTCCTCGGGCCGGTCGCGGTCCTGGCCGGCGCCGGCACGGGCAAGACCCGGGCGATCACCCACCGGATCGCCTACGGCGTCGCGACCGGCACCTACTCGCCGAACCACGTCCTGGCCCTGACCTTCACCACCCGCGCGGCCGGTGAGCTGCGCTCCCGGCTGCGTGCCCTGGGCGCCGGAGCCGTGCAGGCCCGGACGTTCCACGCGGCGGCGATGTCGCAGCTCGGGTACTTCTGGCCGGACACCGTCGGCGGCCACGCCCCCGGCCTGGTGGAGTCGAAGGGCCGGGTGATCGCGCACGCGGCCGACACGATCGGCCTGCGGGTCGACACCCCGACCCTGCGGGACCTGGCCGGCGAGGTCGAGTGGCGGAAGGTGCAGCGGCTCACCTACGACGAGTACGAGGCGGCCGCACCCGAGCGCACCATGCCACGGGACACCTCGCCGTCGCGGGTCGTCGACCTGATGCGCGCCTACGAGCGGCTCAAGGACGACCGCCGACAGATGGACTTCGAGGACGTGCTCCTGCTGACCCTCGGCATGGTGGAGTCCGAGCCCCGGGTGGCGTCCTACGTCCGGCAGCAGTACCGGTTCTTCGTGGTGGACGAGTACCAGGACGTCTCGCCCGTGCAGCACGACCTGCTCCGGGCCTGGCTCGGCGGTCGGGACGACCTGTGCGTCGTCGGGGACGCCAGCCAGACGATCTACTCGTTCACGGGAGCGTCGAGCCGCTACCTGCTCGGTTTCGGGTCGGAGTTCCCGCGCGCGTCCGTCCTCCGGCTCGAGCGGAACTACCGGTCCACTCGGGAGGTCGTGCACGCCGCGAACGCCCTGATGCGCGGGCAGCCGGGAGCGCTGGACCTCGTCGCGCAGGAGACCACGCCCGGACCCGACCCGGTCGTGCTGCCCTGCGTGCACGACGGTGACGAGGCCGCGACCATCGCCCGCCGGATCGCCGAACTGGTGACCGGCGGTGCCGCGTACGGCGACTGTGCGGTGCTGTTCCGCGTCGGCGCACAGTCCGCCGCGATCGAGTCGGCGCTCGCCCGCAACGGGATCCCGTACCGGGTGCAGGGCGGCAAGCGCTTCTTCGACCGGCCGGAGGTCAAGCTCGCGGTGCACCACATGCGCGGCGAGGCGGTCCGGCAGACCGACGACGAGCTGCTGCGACGTGTGGAGCTCGTCCTGCAGATCAGCGGCTGGACCCGCACCGCGCCCGAGGGCACCGGAGCGGTCCGTGAGCAGTGGGAGGCCCTGCAGGCGATCATGCAGCTCGCCGAGGCAGCGCCCGCCGGCACGACCATGCAGCAGTTCACCGCCGACCTGGTCGACCGCGCGGCAACCCACCACGAGCCGGAGCTCGACGCCGTCACGCTCGCGACGCTGCACTCGTCGAAGGGCCTGGAGTGGCCGCACGTGGTGCTCGCCGGCGTCGCCGAGGGGTTGCTGCCCATCTCGTACGCGACCACCGACGACGGCATCGACGAAGAGCGTCGGCTGTTCTACGTCGGCATCACCCGTGCTCGTCGTTCCCTGACCATGACGTGGTCGGCGCAGGGCTCGTCACGGGGCGGACCCCGGGTGGCGAGTCGGTTCCTGGCAACGATCGGCACGCACACCGCGGATGCGGAGCGACCCACCGGCGCGTGACCGACAGGTCGGTCCGGTCGAACACCAGCTGCTCGGCGTCCGGCCGCTGCACCACCAGGGGGAGTCGGTCGAGGACCGAACGGGTCACCGTCGCCGCGACGGTCGCCGCGCGCCACGGTGACAGCGCCGCCGCCGGTCGCCCCCACACCTGCGCCGCGATCGCCGGCCACGCGGGGTCCGCATCGGTGCGCTCGAGCTCCACGCACTGGAGGCACGGGCCGGCTCCCGGCACCAGGAACGGCCCGACGCGCACCCGGCCGTCCCCGACCACGACCGGCAGGTGCGGCACCGAGCGCCGGGTCCAGGCCGCGCGGACCGTCGGATCAGTGACGTGGTCGGCGACGAGGACCGCCAGCGCCGGAGGCGGGTCGGGCTCGGGCACCGGCCCGCCCCGCGGTGTGAGGGTCCGGACGACGGTCACACCGTCCCCGGTGAGCATCCGGTCGAGTTCGTCCGCGAGGGGACCGGCCCCGGCGACCTCGACCCGGGCGAGGGGTTCCGGCAGCATGTCGACGACCGCGGCGGCAGCGTCACCCAGGACGCGTGCGGCGGCGGCCGGTGCGCACCCGACGCTCCGAGCGAGCCCCGCCATCACGTCACGGGCGGTCTCGCGTCGCAGCGCGCAGAGGAACCGTTCCTCGGCCGTGGTCGGGACCGGCACCACGGCGCGTGGCGGGTCGACCCCGAGCTGCACGGTGCACGGGTCGCGCCACACGAACTCGAGCGACGGATCGATGCGGATGCCCATGTCGTCAACGCTGGCGCACCACGGACTCCGGCGGGCGGCGGGCAGCGGGATCTGTGGAGAACCCCCGGCGGACCGCCGGGTGTGGACGGGAGGCGGGATGCGCCTCCCGTCCGGGACGACTACTGCTGCTGCGGGCCGCCGATGGGGCCGCCGGTCGGGCCGTCAGCCGGGCCACCGGCGCTGCCGTCCTCGCCGGTCTCGTCGATCCCGCCCGCCTCGTCCTCGTGTGGACGGTCGTCCGTCGCATCGTTCAACAGGTCCTCGAGCGCACGGTCGAACGCGTCGTCCTCGGCGGACTGCGACGGGTCCCGCAGTCGGGCGACGAGCGACTCCGGAGCGTCGATGTCGTCCGAGCCGGGCACCAGGTCGAACGCGGCCCAGAGCGCGTCGCGCTGGTCGGCGCCGAGCTCGTCGGTCACGCGCTGCCACATCGCGGCGGCCTCGCGCAGTCGGCGGGGGCGGAGCTCCAGGCCGACCAGCGTGGCGAACGCCGACTCTGCGGGACCACCCGCGGCACGGCGGCGCCGGACCATCTCGGCGATCGCACCGGCGCGGGGGAGACGCGCGGTGGCGGCGGCGGTGACGGTGTCGACCCAGCCCTCGACCAGGGCGAGCATCGTCTCGAGCCGGGCGAGGGCGGCGTCCTGCTCGGGCGTCCGCGGCGGGATGAGCGCTCCGGAGGCCAGCGCGTCACGCAGCTGCTCCTGGTCGGTCGGGTCGATGCCGGAGAGCGATTCCTCGACCCGGTCGAACGGGATGTGGACGCCCTTCGCGTACTCGGTGATCGACGAGATGATGTGCAGGCGGAGCCAGCGGGCCGAGCGGAACAGCCGGGCGTGTGCGAGCTCGCGCACCGCCAGGTAGATGCGGACCTCGTCGACCGGGACGTCGAGCCCGTCGGCGAACTCGGCGACGTTCTGCGGCACCAGGGCGGCGACCTGTTCGTCGAGCAGCGGCACGCCGACGTCGCCGCCGGACACGACCTCTTTCGCGAGCTGTCCGACCACCTGGCCGAGCTGGATCGCGAAGAGGGCTCCACCGACACCGCGCATCGCCTTCGAGACGTCGCCGAGCATCGCCTTGAGCTCCTCCGGCGCGCGCTGGTCGATGGCCTCGGTGAGGGCGGTCGCGATGCTCGATGCGACGGGTTCGGCGATCTGCGACCACACCGGGGCCGTCGCCTTCGCCCACTGCTCGCGGGTGTAGACGCTCGGTGTGGCGGTCAGTTCCGCCACCGTGGTGACCTCGTCGAGCCAGAGGGCGGCGACCTGGAACGCCTGAGCCGACACCTGGGCGGTCGCGGGGTCGAGCGGCTCGGCGCCCTCCCGTGCGATGGCGGCGGCGCGGTCGGCCGTCACCGTGAAGTCGATGCCGTCCGACCCGGTCTGCGCGGCACGCTGGAGTTGGCTCATCAGTTCGGCGACGGCGGCGGGGTCGTTCGGCAGGCCGGCGGCACCGGCGAGCTGCGACGGGTCGATCTGCCCCTCGCCGGACAGGAGCTTGCGGAGCATCTCCTGGAAGTCGTCGTCCGGCCCCGGCTGCGGTTCATCAGGCATGCCGACTACGCTAACCGCTGCCCGCGGGCCCGGACCTGGGACCGGCCCGGGCATCCGCCCGGACGGCTGCGCCGTGGGCGAACAGCCTCCGGAAGGACCCTGCGTGACCCTCTTCGCCCCCGCTCCCCGTCGTCGTTCGCGATCGCGGACGGTCGGGTGGGTCTTCGTCGCCGGAGCCGTCGTGCTGGGTCTGGTCGCGAGCGTGCTGCCGAGCCCGTACGTCATCGAGATGCCCGGCCCGGTGTTCAACACGATCGGCACCCAGCGGCAGGGGACCGGCAAGGACGCGAAGGACGTCGAACTGATCCAGGTCGACGGACACCGCACGTACCCGACCTCCGGCGCGCTCGACATGCTCACGGTGAGCGTGCAGGGCACCGCGACCGAGCGGCCCTCGTGGACCAGCGTCGTCCGGGCCCTGTTCACGAAGTCGCAGGCGGTCGTGCCGGCCAGCGCGATCTACCCGCCCGGTACCTCGACCGACCAGGTCAACAAGCAGGACGCCGCCGACATGACGAACTCCCAGCAGTCCGCCGTGGCCGCCGCCCTGATCCACCAGGGGTACCGGATCCCGACCGAGCTCGAGGTCGGCAGCATCCAGGACGGCTCCGCGGCCCAGGGCGTGGTCCGCACCGGCGACGTCGTGACCGCCTTCGACGGGAAGTCCCTCCGCACCAACGCCGACGCGACGGTGCTCCGCGAGCTCGTCGCGGAGCACGGCACCTCGTCGCCCGCGACGGTCACGGTCGAGCGTGACGGCGCGACCCGCGAGCTCTCGCTGACGCCCCGCTCCGAGCAGGGCACGGCCCTGATCGGCGTCGGGGTCGTCGAGCACTACGACTTCCCCTTCGACGTCGACATCAGGCTCCAGGATGTCGGCGGCCCCTCGGCCGGCATGATGTTCGCGCTCGGGATCATCGACGAGATCACGCCGGGCAAGCTCAACGGCGGCCGACACGTGGCGGGCACCGGCACGATCACGGCCGACGGCGAGGTCGGGCCCATCGGCGGGATCCGCCAGAAGCTCTACGGGGCCGAAGCGGCCGGCGCCACCGTGTTCCTCGCGCCGAAGACGAACTGCGACGAGGTCGTCGGACACGTGCCGGCGGGCCTCGACGTCTACGCCGTCTCCACCCTCGACCAGGCGGTCACCGACCTGCAGACGATCGCCGCCGGCCGCAGCACCGCCGGTCTGGAGCGCTGCACGACCTGAACGTCCGGTCGGACGGGGGACGGGCCTCCCGGCCGGACGGGAGGAACGTGGCGACTTCCTGAGACGCGGCACAGGTTCACTGTCGGCCGGGGCGAATAGGATCGTCAGCACTGACGGCTCGGCCTGCCGGCGCCGCCGGTCCGACACGTCTGGAGCACAACAAGTGACGAACCCCTCGACCACCGCGGGACGGCGCTCGCCGCGAGTCCCGATCGTGGTCACGATCATCGTGCTGGCCGCACTGGTGATCGGCTTCTTCATCTTCGCCAGCCTCTACACCGACTACGCGTGGTTCACGCAGCTCGGGTTCGAGCGGGTCCTGACCACCAGGTGGCTCGCCGGGACGGCGATGTTCGTCGCCGGGTTCCTGGGCATGGCGGTCCCGGTGTGGCTGAGCATCACGCTCGCCTTCCGGTTCCGTCCGGTCTACGCGAAGCTCAACTCGCAGCTCGACCGCTACCAGCAGGTCATCGAACCGCTGCGCCGCGTCGTTATGCTCGGCATCCCCGCGGTGCTCGGCGTCTTCGCCGGTCTCGCGACGGCCCCGCGCTGGAGCATGGTGCTGGAGTACTTCAACCGCACGCCCTTCGGCAAGACGGACCCGCAGTTCGGTCTCGACATCGGCTTCTACGTCTTCGAGCTGCCGTTCTGGCGTGCCGTCGTGGCGTACTCGTCCGCGGTCGTCCTGATCGCCGGGCTCGCCGCCCTGGCCGCCACGTACCTGTACGGGGCGCTCCGCTTCGGTGGCCGCGAGGTCCGGATCTCGCGTGCCGCCCGTGTCCAACTCGCGGTCACGGCAGGCGTCTACATCGCCCTGCAGGCAGCCAGCCTGTGGCTCGACCAGTACGCCGCGTTGACCAAGGACAACTCGCTGATCACCGGTGCGCAGTACACCGAGGTGAACGCGACCATCCCGGGTCGCGAGATCATGGCCGGCATCGCCGCGATCGTGGCGATCCTGTTCATCGTGACGGCGGTCATCGGCCGCTGGCGCATCTCGATCGTCGGCACGGGCCTGCTCCTGGTCGCGGCGATCGTCATCGGCGGCATCTACCCGTGGATCGTCCAGCGCCTCCAGGTCGCACCGAGTGAGCGGTCGTTCGAGTCGGCGTTCATCCAACGGAACATCGACGCCACCAGGGACGCCTACGACGTCGCGGGCGTCAAGGAACGCGACTACGACGCGACCACCACGGCGACGTCGGGTGCGCTGTCGGAAGACGCTCAGACCACCGCGAACATCCGCATCATCGACCCGAAGATCGTCGCGGACACCTACAGCCAGCTGCAGCAGTACCGGCAGTACTACCAGTTCCCGGACCAGCTGGACGTCGACCGCTACCAGGTCGACGGGAAGACCGAGGACACCGTCCTGGCCGTTCGTGACATCGACCTCGACGGGCTCGGCTCGTCGGCGACGCAGTACAACCGCACGTTCGTCTACACCCACGGCTACGGCGTCGTCGCGGCGTACGGCAACCAGCGTGCCAGCGACGGCAAGCCGGTCTTCATCGAGTCGGGCGTCCCCGCCGGCGGCGACCTCGGCAAGTACCAGCCGCGCGTGTACTTCGGTGAGAACTCGCCCGCGTACTCGATCGTCGGGGCGCCGAAGGGCACCAAGGACGTCGAGCTGGACTACCCGTCCGGATCGGACGACAACGACGGCAACGCGACCACGACCTACGCGGCCGACGGTGGTCCGACGATCGGCAACTTCTTCAACCGTCTGGTCTACGCAGCCAAGTTCCAGTCCGAGCAGATCCTGCTCTCGAACGCCGTGAACGCGGACTCGCAGATCCTCTACGACCGTGACCCGGTGCAGCGCGTCGGCAAGGTCGCGCCCTACCTGAAGCTCGACAAGGACGCCTACCCGGCGATCGTCGACAACCGCATCCAGTGGGTCGTCGACGGGTACACCACGAGCAACGCGTACCCGTACTCGCAGAGCCAGAGCATGACGGACAGCATCAACGGCACCGACACCGGCAGCTTCCGCACCGACCAGGTGAACTACATCCGGAACTCGGTCAAGGCCACGGTCGACGCGTACACGGGCAAGGTCACGCTCTACGCCTGGGACACCACTGATCCGGTGCTGAAGACCTGGCAGAAGATCTTCCCGACGTCGCTGCAGCCGGTCTCCTCGATGAGCGCCGACCTGCTGTCGCACGTCCGCTACCCCACGGACCTGTTCAAGGTCCAGCGCAGCATCCTCGGCACCTACCACGTCACCAACGCCAACTCGTTCTACTCGGGCGACGACGCGTGGACGACCCCGGTCGACCCGACCTCGACGTCGACGAGCGCGGGTGACTCCGACTCGGCCGGCTCCGGCTCGGGGACGAACACGACCACGACGAACGCGCTCGGGACGCAGACCACCGCGACGAACCCGGATCAGCAGGACCCGTACTACCTGACGATGAAGGTCCCCGGCTCCGGCACGGCGTACTCGCTCTACAGCACGTACATCCCGAAGCAGAACTCGTCGTCGAACGCCCGGAACGTCCTGACCGGCTACCTGGCCGTCGGGTCGGACGCCAGTGGGGCGGGCAAGGGCAAGAAGGGCAAGGGCTACGGCAAGCTGACGCTGCTGACGATCCCGAAGACCGACAGCATCCCCGGGCCGTCCCAGGTGCAGAACCTGTTCAACTCGGACCCGACCGTGTCGCAGGAGCTCAACATCCTGAAGCGCGGGAACAGCACGGTGAAGCAGGGCAACCTGCTGACCCTGCCGGTGGGCGGTGGCTTCCTGTACGTCCAGCCGGTGTACGTGCAGTCCACCTCGAGTGGTTCGTACCCGCTGCTGCAGAAGGTCCTGGTGGCCTTCGGCGACAAGATCGCGTTCGAGGACACCCTCGACCAGGCACTCGACGAGCTCTTCGGCGGCAACTCCGGGGCGGCCGCGGGTGACTCCGGTGCCGCATCCGGTTCGGACTCGGCGGACACCGGGTCGGACGCGTCGACCGGTGGCAGCTCGACCGGTGGCAGCTCTACCGGCGGTGCGACGGGTGGTTCGTCCGCGGGCAGCACGGACCCCGACGTGCAGCAGGCCCTCTCCGACGCCGACAAGGCACTCCGGGCTCGCGAGCAGGCGTACGCCGACAACGACCTGGTCGCGGCGGCCGAGGCCGACAAGCAGCTGCAGGAGGCCATCGAGGCCGCCATCGCCGCGGAGGGCAGCAGCGCCCCGCAGGGCTGAACACGCCGAGCGGGGTGCTCGATTTGGCACCCCGCTCGGGTCCGTGTAGTGTTTTCCATGTGCCGCGGGGTGGAGCAGTTCGGTAGCTCGCTGGGCTCATAACCCAGAGGTCGTAGGTTCAAATCCTGCCCCCGCAACCAATGCGACACAAGAAGCCCCGGTCCTCACGGACCGGGGCTTCTTCGCGTTCACCGCGGACTTGGTTGGCCGCGTTCGCTGTCCGGTACGGCGCGATCCCCGGCAGCGCCGAGGCGGCTGTGGTGACGGACGGGAGGCCCGGTGCCAGCTGGCACCGGGCCTCCCGTCCGTCACCGGGCCGAGTCGTGGCCTCGCGCTGTTCCTCAGCTCGTGGCGCGTGCGCCACGGACGCCGCGTCCGAGGACGTCGATGCGCGCGAGCTCGTCCGCGGACAGGGCCACCTCGGCGGCGGCGACGTTCTCCGCGACGCGCCGCGGGTTGCGCGACCCCGGGATCGGCACGATGTCGTCGCGCTGCGCGAGGATCCACGCGAGCGCGAGCTGGGAGAGCGAGATGCCCTTCTCGTCGGCGAGCTCGGTCAGGCCGCCGACGACCGCGGTGTTTGCGTCCCAGTGCTCGGGTGCCCACCACTCCAGCCACTGCCGGATGTCGTCCGCCGCGTACGCGCTCCGCGGCTGCACGGCTCCGCTGAGGAAGCCGCGCGCCAGGGGTGAGTACGCGACGAGGCCGATGCCGAGCTCGTCCACGACGGGGAACAGCTCCTCGGACTCGCGGGCGAAGACCGAGTACTCCGTCTGCAGCACGGAGATCGGATGGACCGAGTGTGCGCGGCGGATGTTCTCCGCGTCCGTGTTCGACAACCCGAGGTAGCGGACCTTGCCGGCCTGCACGAACTCCTGCATGACGCCGACGACGTCCTCGATCGGTACCCGGGGGTCGTGCACGTGCTGGTAGAGCACGTCGATCGAGTCGGTACCGAGGTTGCGCAGGCTCGCGTCGACGACCTGCCGGATGTGGTCGAGCTGCGAGTTCGGGGCGAAGGTGTCGGGCGTGAAGCCGAACTTCGTCGCGATGGTGACCTCGTCGCGGATCGGTGCGAGGGCGGCGCCGAGCAGGCGTTCGCCCGTCCCCCACCCGTAGAGCTCCGCGGTGTCGAAGTGGGTCACGCCGAGTTCGTGGGCGTGCCGGATCGCGGTGATCGACTCGGTGTCGTCGCCGGGCCCGTACGCGAAGGTCGTCCCCATCGCGCCGTAGCCGATCGCGCTGACGACGAGGCCCTGTCGTCCGAGTGTGCGTTGCTGCATGTCGTTCTCCTCTCGAGTGGATGTCTGTTGGCACACTACGCCGATGCTGGCAGAGACTGTCAAGTACGGCTCATCCTGTCATCGCGGTAGACTCGCCCCATGAGCGAGACGACGACGCCGACGCGGAACGTCCTGCGCGACATCACGCGCGACGCCGTCCGGGCGCGCATCGCCGCGGTGGCCATCGCCCGCTTCGACGCGGACGGCTTCGACCGGGTCACCGTCGAGCAGGTGGCGGCCGAGGCAGGGATCTCGGCTCGGAGCTTCCACCGGTACTTCCCGGCGAAGGAGGACGCGGTCATCGGCGATCCGGCACGACACCGGGACGCCCTCGCCGCGGCGTTCCGGGACCAGCCGGACGAGGAGCCCGTCTGGACGGCCCTGCGCGAGTCCTTCGCGACGATGCTCGTGCACGGCGGCGACGACCCGGAGACCGGGCGTCGTTCCGTCCGGGTGATGACGAGCACACCGTCGCTCCGTGCCCGGAACCTGGAGAAGCACCAGGCGTGGGCCGAGGCGCTCACGCCCCTGGTCGCCGATCGTCTCCGCGGGACGGACACCGACCTGCGTGCCCGGACGATCGTGCAGGCGGCGCTCGCGTGCTTCGACGTGTCGATCACGACCTGGGCGACGGGCGACGACGACGTGGTCGCGATCCTCCGGCGGTCGTTCGACGTCCTCGCCGTCCGGGGCTGACGGGCCGACGTCCGGAGCCGACGGGCCGAGGTCCGGGGCCGTCGGGCGGACGTGCGGTTACCCTGACACCGTGACGACCCTGACGATCGCGGCAGCCCAGTTCGCCCCCGTGGACGACCCCGCGGCGAACCTCGAGACGGTGCGGGCGGCCGCGGTCGACGCGGTGGCCCGGGGCGCGCGGCTCCTGGTCACCCCCGAGTACACGTCGTACTTCTCCCCGGAGATCGACGACCGGTTCGTCGCCGCAGCCCAACCGCTCGACGGTCCGTTCGTGACGGGGCTCCGCCGGATCGCGCGCAGCACCGGGATCGCGCTCGTGGTCGGCGTCGCCGAGGCGGCGCAGACGGCGGACCGCTTCCGCAACACCCTCGTGGCGATCGCTCCGGACGGTTCGCTCGTCAGCACGTACCGGAAGGTGCACCTCTACGACGCCTTCGGCTCCCGCGAGTCGGACCACATCGAGCCCGGCGATCCGGAGCAGCTGCCCGTGTTCACGTTCGACGGCGTCCGGGTCGGGCTGGAGACCTGCTACGACCTGCGCTTCCCCGAGGTCACGCGCCGCCTGGCGGCCCCCGAGGACGGTGCTGCCGACGTGGTGGTCGTCCCGGCGGAGTGGGTGCGCGGGCCGGGCAAGGAACACCACTGGCGGACGCTGCTCACGGCGCGGGCGATCGAGAACACGGTGTGGGTGCTCGGCGTCGGGCAGGCGCCGCCCGTCGGCATCGGGGGATCGGTCGCACTCGACCCCACCGGCACCGCCGTCGCCGCGCTCGGGGCCGAGCCCGGGCTGCTCGTCACGACCGTCGACACCGCGGTCACCGAGCGGGTGCGGACCGTCAACCCGTCCCTGTCACTCCGTCGGTACGACGTGCGCGCGCGGGGCTGAGGGCGACAGCGCAGGCGGGCCACCGACGCCGACGGGTCGCCGGGAGGCGCTCAGACAGCCGCGGCGAGCCCCGCCAGCCGGGCCACGGCCTCCTCGAGCACCGACCGCCGCTTGCAGAAGGCGAACCGGATGAGGGACCGGTACCCGTCGACGTGGTCGGGCCGGACGAACGCGGACACCGGCACACCGACGACCCCGGCGATCCCCGGGAGCTCCAGGCAGAGGGCCCGGGCGTCGTCGTACCCGAGGGGTGCCGCGTCCGCGATGACGAAGTAGCCGGCGTCCGGCCGGAGGACGTCGAAGCCGGCGGCGGCCAGGCCGTCGGCCAGGATCTGCTGCTTCGCCCCGAGATCGGCCGCGATGCCGGCGAACACCGCGTCCGGCAGTCGCAGCCCGGTGGCGATCGCCGGTTGGAACGGCGCCCCGTTGACGAACGTCAGGTACTGCTTGACGGTCGTGATGGCCTGGACCAGCGCCGGGGGAGCGGTGAGCCAGCCGATCTTCCACCCCGTCGTGTTGAAGGTCTTGCCGGCGCTGGAGATCGACACGGTCCGTTCGCGTGCCCCGGGGAGTGTGACCGGCGGGACGTGCGTGCCGGCGAACGCCAGGTGCTCGTAGACCTCGTCGGTGACGATGACCGCGTCGGACCGCTCGGCGAGCTCGACCACGGTGCGGAGGACCTCGACCGGCAGCACCCGACCGGTGGGGTTGTGCGGGGTGTTCACGAGGACGACGCGGGTGCGGTCGGAGAACGCGGCACGCAGGTCCGCCTCGTCCGGCAGGAAGTCCGGGGCCCGGAGCGGGACGGTGACGTGCGTCGCACCGGCCAAGCGGATGAGGGCGCCGTAGGCGTCGTAGAACGGCTCGAAGGTGATGACCTCGTCGCCGGGCTCGACCAGGGCGAGCAGGGTGGCGGCGAGGGCCTCGGTCGCGCCGGCGGTGACCAGTACCTCCCGGTCGGGATCGACGTCCAGGCCGTACCACCGTGCCTGGTGTTCCGCGACGGCAGCGCGCAGGTCCGGCGTGCCACGGCCCGGTGGGTACTGGTTCGCACCGGTGCGGATCGCGCGGACCGCGGCCTCCAGCACCTCGACCGGACCGTCCTCGTCCGGGAAGCCCTGCCCGAGGTTGATCGCCCCGGTCGCCGCCGCCAGCGCGCTCATCTCGGCGAAGACGGTCGGCGCGGGCGCCCCGTCGGCTCCCAGGAGCATGGCGCCCTCGGCGGCTCGCAGCCACGGACCGGTCTGCCGCATGAGCGACCCCTCTCGACGTCGCGGCACCGGCCGGGAGGCTCGGCGCACGCTGGCCACCAACCTAGCGTCCGCCCCGTGCCGGCCCCGGAGCCGCGGGCCTCCTGCGCGGACCGCGCACACAGCGGACGCATACGATCGGCTTGGCCACCTCGCAGGTGCGCCATCATGACCGCCCAGGTCGGTGGTGGAGACTGCAGGGGCTTGAAAGGAGCACGTCCAGCATGAGCGACACCACGCCCAACGGGCACGGCGACGACGACCGTCGCGACGAGACCACCGGTCCGGACGAGGCGAACGGCAGCCAGCACGGGCACCGCGACGCCGACGACACGGACGTGGCGGGGACGACTCCCGGAGCGGAGGGCGAGCACAGGGTGGCCTCCGACCACCCGACCGAGCAGTACACGACCCCGTACCCGACCTTCGGCGGCGGATCGTCCTCGGACGCCGACGCCACGGCGACCGCTGAGTACGGCCGGACCGGAAACGACGCCCGGACCGGGTACGACGCCCAGGACGCGACGTACGGGCAGTACGGCCAGTACTCGCAGCAGGGTCAGTACGGCCAGCAGGGTCAGTACGGCCAGGACCCGCAATACGGTCAGAGCCAGTACGGCCAGAGTCAGTACGGCCAGGACGCGCAGTACGGCCAGGGTCAGTACGGCCAGCAGGGTCAGTACGGCCAGGGTCAGTACGGTGACGCGTCGCAGTACGGCCAGCAGGGTCAGTACGGCCAGGCGTCGCAGTACGGCCAGCAGGGTCAGTACGGCCAGACGTCGCAGTACGGCCAGCAGAGCCAGTACGGCCAGGACCGCCCACGCTACGGCGAGTACTCCGGCGCCGCAGCCCCGACCCCGTCGTCCGACCAGCCGCCCTCCTCCGCGACGAGCTCGTTCGGTGACGCCGCGGACCAGCAGCGTGCGAACGGCCACTACTTCTCCGGCGCTCCCGCGTCGACCGGCACCACCACCCGCGAGCGTCCCGGCCGCAACAGGCTCCTGCTGCCCGCCGTGGCCATCGCCCTGGTCGGCGGGCTCATCGGCGGCGGCATAGTCTGGGCCGCCGACTCGGCCACCGACGGCAACGCCACCTCGAGTGGCTCCGGCACCTCGCAGAGCGGCGGGAACCTGACCGTCAACGACTACGACTCGGCCACCGTCGTGACCGCGGTCGCCGCGAAGGCCACTCCCTCCGTCGTCACGATCAACGTCTCGGCGAGCAGCGAAGCCGGCACCGGTTCCGGCGTCATCCTGAACAAGGACGGCTACATCGTCACGAACACCCACGTGGTGACGCTCGACGGCGACAGCTCGAGCGGCACCATCTCGGTGACGACCTCGAACGGCCGCGTCTACAAGGGCAAGCTCGTCGGCACCGATCCGACGGTGGACCTCGCGGTCATCAAGATCGACGCGCCGGACCTCACCCCGATGGACTTCGCCGACTCGTCGAAGCTCAACGTGGGTGACACCGCCGTGGCGATCGGTGCTCCGCTGGGACTGTCGAACACCGTCACGGACGGCATCGTCTCGACCCTGAACCGCAGCATCCAGGTGACGTCGAGCGACCCGAACGCGGGCGGCGACTCGAACGAGGGCCAGGGCAACAACGGCAACGGCCCGTTCGACTTCTGGGGCAACGGCGACAACGGCAGCAGTTCCTCGGCGAGCACCACGGTGTCCCTGCCGGTGATCCAGACCGACGCGTCGATCAACCCCGGCAACTCGGGCGGTGCGCTGCTCGACGACAAGGGCCGGCTGATCGGCATCAACGTCGCCATCGCCAGCGCCGGCAGCTCGAGCTCGTCGAGCGCCCAGTCGGGCAGCATCGGCGTCGGGTTCTCGATCCCGTCGAACCTGGTGAAGCGCGTCGCGTCCGAGATCGTCGACAACGGCAAGGCCACGCACGGCCTGCTCGGTGCGTCGGTCGGTGACGCGACAGAGGACGCCAACGCCTCGCAGGTCGGCGCCCTCATCAAGTCGGTCGTTTCCGGTGGCGCGGCCGCCGACGCCGGGCTGCAGAAGGGCGACGTCGTCACGAAGCTCGGCGACGCCACGATCGCCGACGCGACGGACCTCACCGCGCAGGTCCGCTTCTTCGCCGGTGGTGCCACGACGAAGGTCACCTACGTCCGCAACGGCGAGACCCGGACCGCCGACGTCCAGCTGGGGACCTACGACAGCTCGAAGTGACCCGACCGACCCCTGACGGGAGGCCCGCCACCGGTCCGGTGGCGGGCCTCCCGTCCGTCCGGGGCACGGGCGGGACCGGCCAGTACCGCCGGACCGGCTCGACGGGATCTGCTCCCGCGCCGGTCCAGGGTGCGGCCAGGTGTCCGCCTCGGGTGCTTGATAGGCTCGGTCCGCTCTGCGGGGCGGCCCCACCAGGTCGTGTCGCGCCCGCCGGACCCCGAGGATCACATGCAGCACGACGGACAGGCCCTGCCGGGTGTCTCCTACGTCATGCCCGTCCTCAACGAGGTGACCGAGGTCCGCGCCGCGGTCGGCAGCCTGCTCGACCAGGACTACGCCGGGCCGTTCGAGGTCATCCTGGCACTGGGTCCGTCGATCGACGGCACGAACGAACTCGTCGCCGAGATGAGCGCCGCCGACCCGCGGATCCGCGCGGTCGACAACCCCGTCGGGTCGACGCCCGCCGGTCTCAACGTCGCGATCCGTGCCTCCGAGCACCCGATCGTGGTGCGGGTCGACGCGCACAGTGTCCTTCCTCCCGACTACACGCGCATCGCCGTCCGGACCCTGCAGGAGTCCGGAGCCGACAACGTCGGCGGCATCATGCGGGCCGAGGGGCGGACGCCGTTCGAGCAGGCCGTTGCCCTCGCCTACGGCAGCCGCGTCGGCCTCGGTGGGACCCCGCACCACGTCGGTGGGCAGGCGGGCCCCGCTGAGACGGCGTACCTCGGGGTGTTCCGACGTGAGCGCCTGTTCGCGGTCGGTCTCTTCGACGAGGGGATCAAGCGCGGGCAGGACTGGGAGCTCAACCGGCGCCTCCGGACCACGGGCGGCACGGTCTGGTTCACGCCGGAGCTCGTCGTCACCTACCGTCCGCGCCCGAGCCTGAAACGTCTGGTGCGTCAGTTCGTGGCCACCGGTCTCTGGCGCGGCGAACTGGCACGGCGGTTCCCGGCCGGCAACGGGCTGCGCTACTTCGTCCCGCCGCTGATGGTCGTGGCCGTCGCCCTCGGGCTGGTCGCCGGACTCGTCGGTGTCGTCGGGGCGGTCCTCGGCTCGCCGTCGGCGTGGGCGATGACCGGGTTCGCGATCCCGGCGGTCTACCTGCTCTTCGTCGTCGTCGGTGCCCTCGCGGTGTCGCGGCGATCGGTGCCGGCGACGCGGGCGTGGCTGCTCGTCGTGCTGCCGTGCATCCACGTCGGCTGGGGTGTCGGCTTCATCATCGGGTTCCTGACGCGGACCTCCGATCTGACCACGCACACGGGACGGTGACCGACATGGCCGACGATGACCTCGGGAACGGCGGCGCGCCGGACCCCCGGGACGCCCGCGGGTTCACCCGCCCGACCTCGATCGCCGAACTGCGGGCGGTCGCCCAGCCGGACGAGGTCCGTGCGCGCGCCAACGCCGAGCACTGGACGGCCTCGCTCTACCTGCGGGACGTCTCGCCGTACCTGACGTCGGTGCTGCTCCGCACCCGGGTCAGTGCGAACCAGGTCACCGGTCTGATGATCCTGGTCGGGTGGTCCACCGCGGCCGCGCTGCTCATCCCGGGCATCTGGGGTGCGCTGCTCGCGCTCGTGCTCGGGCAACTGCAGATGCTCGTCGACTGCTCCGACGGCGAGGTCGCCCGGTGGCGCGGGACCCGTTCCCCGGCCGGCATCTTCCTCGACAAGGTCGGGCACTACACGACCGAGGGGCTCATCCCGATCGCACTCGGCGTCCGGGCGGCGACGTGGCCGATCCACGGCGTCGACTGGATGTGGACGACGATCGGCTGCGCCCTCGGCCTGGTCATCGTCCTCAACAAGGCCCTCAACGACATGGTGCACGTGGCGCGTGCGCACGGCGGCATGGAGAAGCTCGCCGACCGGCGCGACGGAGTCACCGCGCCGTCGGGTGCCCGGCTCGCGACGCTCCGCCGTGTCGCCCGCTTCCTGCCGTTCCACCGGCTCTACCACTCCGTCGAACTGACGATCATCACGTTCGTCGTCGCCCTGCTGGCGCTCGTCATCGGGCACCCGCTGGCCGACCGGATCCTGGTCGGGGCGCTCCTGCCGCTCGCCGTCCTCGCCACCGCCGGGCACTTCCTGGCGATCATGTCGTCGAAGCGGGTCCGCGCGTGAGGCCCGGCACGCTCCGTCGGGAGGCGGTGCCGCACCGCGACCGACCGCGCGTGGCCGTGGTGAGCCTGTCACAGGGCACCCGACCCGAGGACCTGCGACGGGGCCTCGAGAGCGTGCTCGCGCAGCAGGGCGTCGAGCTCGACGTGGTCTGCGTCGGCAACGGTTGGCAGCCGGTCGGACTGCCCGACGGCGTCCGCGCGCTCGCCCTGCCGGAGAACCTCGGCATCCCCGCTGGCCGCAACGCCGGTGCCGCCGAGGTCGACGGTGACTACGTGTTCTTCCTCGACGACGACGCCTCGGTCCCGTCGCCGACGTTCCTCCGCGACGCCATCGCCCTGTTCGAGCACGACCCGTCGCTCGGGCTGGTGCAGCCACGGGTGGTCGACCCCACCGGGTCGGCGAACCCCCGACGCTGGGTGCCACGGATCCGGAAGGGCGACCCGGAGCAGAGCTCACCGGTGTTCTCCGTCTGGGAGGGCGCCGTCGTCCTGCCGATGGACGTCTGGCGGGCGGTCGGCGGTTGGGGAGCCGAGTACTTCTACGCGCACGAGGGCATCGAGCTCGCGTGGCGGGTCTGGGGCGCCGGACGACGCACCTGGTACGCGGGCGAGCTCGTCGCGAACCACCCGGCGATCGACCCGGCGCGCCACCGCGAGTACGTCCGCCTCAACGCCCGGAACCGGGTGTGGCTGGCGCGGCGCAACCTGCCCGCCGTGCTCCGGCCCCTGTACGTCGGCAGCTGGGCCGCGATCCAGGTGTTGCGCTGGTGGCGGTCGCCGCGGCGGCTCGCGACCTGGTTCGGTGGTGTCGCCGAGGGGTGGCGCACCGACTGCGGGCCGGTCCACGTGATGGGCTGGCTGACGATCGGCCGGATGACGCTGGCCGGCCGCCCACCCGTCGTCTGACAGGGTCGGGACGGACGGGAGGCGCGCCTCCCGTCCGTCCTGCACCGCACCGAACGACCTGTCCGACCCACCGCCCAGGAGCACAGCATGGCCATCGTCAAGGACGCCCGTACCGCGATCCGGCTCGCGCAACGGCTGTGGCGGTCGCGGCAGACGCGGTCGCAGCTGGCCCGTCGGTTGCCCTCGATGCCGATGCCGGCACCGGGGACCGTCGAGATCGCCGTCTACTTCGCCGACGGTCCGGTGAACATGTACCAGATCCGCCAGTGGTACGGCCCGCTCGCCGAACTGGCCCGGCACCGCGGGGTGGCGATCCTGTCCCGCAGCCCCGGAGCGATGCTGGTGTTGGCGGACGAGTCACCCGTCCCCGTCGTCTACGCCCGGCAGGTGGTCGACCTCGAGCGCTTCGTCACCGAGCAGGCGCCGAAGGTGGTGCTCTACGTCAACCAGAACGCCCGCAACTTCCAGATGATGCGGTACGGGCGGATGTGGCACGTCTTCGTCAACCACGGCGAGAGCGACAAGATGTACATGACGACGAACCAGTTCAAGGCCTACGACGCCGCGCTGATCGCCGGCGACGCGGCCCGGGACCGGCTCGCCGACGCGCTCTGGGACTACGACCTGGACGCGCGCACGATCGCGATCGGTCGGCCCCAGGCGGACCACTTCGCCGGCGAGCCGCCGTACCCGGCGGACGACCGCACCGTCGTGCTGTACGCGCCGACCTGGGAGGGCGACCGTCCCGCGGCCGCCTACGGGTCGATCGCCAGCCACGGCACGACGATCGCGGAGCAGGTCCTGGCGTCGGCACGACACCGGCTGGTGTACCGGCCGCACCCTCGCAGTGGGGTGCTCGACGCGGACTACCGGTCGGCCCACCAGCGGATCGTCGCCGCCATCACGGCCGCGAACGCCGCCGACCCGTCGGCGCACCACGTGTACGACGACGGGCCGACGCTGGGCTGGCAGCTCGCCGGGGCCGACGTGGCGATCACCGACATCAGCGCGATGATCTACGACCGCCTGGCCGTGGGCAAGCCCCTGATCGTCACCCGACCGGTGTCGCCCGAGGCCGACGTCGACGAGCGCGGCTACCTGGGTGACGCGAACTGGCTGCGGGCGGAGGACGCCGAGGACGTCGTGGCGCGGGTGGACCGCGCCGCCACGGACGCGGACGAACTGGCCCGACTCCGCCACTGGGTGGAGCGGTACTTCGGGGACACCACGCCGGGCGTCGCCACGGCGCGCTTCCACGACGCGATCGACCGGCTCGTCGCACGCTGGCATGAGGTCGCGCGCTCCCGATCGGCCGACTGACCTCCGGCGTGCGCCGGCGTCGCCCGTGTGGGCGCCGCCGGTGTCGGCGCCGTCGCACGGGCGTCCGGATGCCCCGGGCCGGGTGCCCGGTCACGGGGCGAACCCGGGTCCGGCGAGCGACATCCGCCACAGGAACTCCGTGCGGTCCGGTCGGCGCCACCGGACGATGACGACACCGGTCTCGTCCGCGCCGGCGCCGAAGACGGCCAGGGACAGGCCGCGCCCCGGCTCGAGGCGTCGGACGACGAGCGGCGGCGAGTAGCCGGTGCCGAGGTGGGTGAGGGAGATCCCGTCGAGGGTCTCGGTACTGGTGTTGACCAGTTCGTAGCGGCGTGGAGCGGCTGATCGGTCGATGGAGAAGGGAACCGGGTAGGCGGTGGTGGGGTGGTGCATGGGGAGCACGCTAGGGGTGGGGTCCGACGTCGGGACCCCCGGAGGGCCCTCGGGGAACCGGGGCTGTGGAGCGTGCTGCGGAGGTGCTCGGTTGTGGAGGAGTGGGCGTCAGACGCCGTGGTCCGCGTTGTACCGCTCGAGGGCCTCGTCGATGGGTCCGTCGAACTGCAGTCGGCCACCGTCGAGGTACAGGCCCCGGTCGCAGAACCGGCGCAGGTCCTTGTCGTTGTGCGAGACGAAGAACAGCGTCCGGCCGCCCGCCAGGAGCTCCTCGATCCGCTTGTAGCACTTCTCGCGGAACTTCTTGTCGCCCACGGCCAGGACCTCGTCGACCAGGATCACCGGCTCGTCCAACCGCGAGATGACGGCGAAGGCGATCCGCACCTTCATGCCGCTCGACAGGTGCTTGTAGGGGGTGTCGACGAAGTCCGCGATCTCGGCGAACGCGATGACCTCGTCGAAGGCGGCACGGATCTCGGCCCGCGACATGCCGTGCAGCCCCGCGGTCAGGTAGACGTTGTCCCGCACCGTGAGGTCGCCGACGAACCCGCCGGTGATCTCGATCAGCGGCGCGACACCGGCGCCGACGTGCACACGGCCCTCGTCCGGCAGCATCACCTGGGCGACGAGCTTGAGGAGCGTCGACTTGCCCTGTCCGTTCCGTCCGACGACGCCGATGGCCTCGCCGGGACGGACGTCGAACGACACGTTCCGGAGCGCCCAGAACTCGTCCGCCTTCCGCCGGCGCTGTCCCCGGCCGAAGAGGTCCTTGAAGCTCCGGCTGGCACGGCGGTTCCGTTTGAAGCGGATCCCGGCGTCGGTCACGGAGATCACCGGCGCGGTGGCGCGAGCGGTCGTCACGGGTTCGGTCGTGGCCATCACAGCTCCTTGAGGACGCGGTGCTCGCTCCGACGGAACACGACGAGCCCGATGACGAGGACGATGCCCGTGACGACGACCGACGCGAGCACCTCCTTCCAGTCCAGCTGCCCGGGGAAGAACGCCGAGCGGTAGATGCCGAAGATGCCGCTCAGCGGGTTGATCGCGGCGAGGTCGTGCAGGGCCTCCGGCAACGCCTGCGTGCCGTAGATGATCGGGGATGCGTAGAACAGGAAGCGCAGGACGAGCTTGACCGCTCGCTCGAGGTCGCGGAAGAAGACCACGAGCGGTGCCACGATGAGCCCGAGGCCGTAGACCAGCGCGACCTGCAGAACGATCGCCAGCGGCCACAGCACGACCTGCCAGTGCAGGTGGGCTCCGGTGGCGATGACGAAGACCGCGAGCACCGGGATGCTCAGCAGGAACTCGATGCCCTTCGACGCGTCGATCCGGGCGACCCAGATGCTCCGCGGGATCGTCGTCGAGCGGATCAGCTTGGCTTCCTTGATGAAGGCCCGCGTCGAGTCCGACACGGCCCCGGTGAACCACATCCAGGGCAGCAGCGCGGTGAGCAGGAAGACGATGTACGGCTCCTCACCCACCTTGCCGCGGTGGAACACCTGGGTGAAGACGAACCAGTAGATGGCCGACATCACCAGCGGGTCGAGGATCGACCAGAAGTACCCGAGCGCCGACGTCGAGTACCGCACACGCAGGTCGCGCACCGTCAGCAGCCAGAGGGCCTGGCGGTACCGACGACCGGAACCACGCGGAGCCACCGGCGTCGCGGCGACGACGGTGGTCTGCGTCTGCGCGTCAGTCATGGGTTCCCTCCGGCCGGGACCGCGCCGAGGGGCGGGCCACCCGGGCCGGTGGGCCGGATCGGGGGATCCTGACCGGGCTCAGGCGAACAGGTCGTTCGCGCGCTGCAGGTCCTCGGCGAAGTCGATCTCGACCGCGTACAGGTCGGAGATGTCGATCGGCGTCCAGCGTAGCCCGTCCTCGGCGATGGCAGCCTCGATGCCGCCCTCGAAGTACTCCTGGTCGTCGACCCGGCCGAGCTGGCGGATCAGCGCCTGCTTGTCAGCTGCGGAGACGTAGTTGATGCCCACGGCTTCACCCAGGCCGCCGACGACCTTCTTCGAGAGCTTCGCGATGAAGCCCTCGGCGTCGATCGTGTACTTGACCTCTTCGTCGGAGACCTTCTCGGTGTTGACGCTGACGAACGACCTACCCTCGTCGATCATGTCGGCGGCACGGACGAGTGCCATCGGGTCGAAGACCACGTCGCCGTTCATCCAGAGGACGCCGCTCTTGCCGGTCGCCTTGAGTGCCCGGAGCAGGCTCTTCGAGGTGTTCGTGGAGTCGTAGGACTCGTTGTAGACGAAGTTCGCCTCGGGGAAGGCCTCGACGATGTACTCCGACTTGTAGCCGACGACGATCGTGACCCGCGCGCTGGACCCGAAGGCGGCACGGATGTTGTCGAACTGCTGCTGCATGATGGTGCGGCCGTCGCTGAGCTCGGTGAGCGGCTTCGGCAGGCTGCGCCCGAGGCGGCTGCCCATCCCCGCTGCGAGGATGACGATCTGCGTGGTCATGCTTGTCCCTTCCGGTGTCCGCCTGCGTCCGGTCCGCCCGTGAGGGTGGAGGTTCCGGTCCGCACTGGGGGACACGTCGAGCGTGTCCTGACGGGCACTTCGATACGGCTTTCCTGGATACTGCTCGCACCGCGTTCGAGTTGGCCGGGAGTCGCGTGATCCGGAGCGACGAACGCCCGGTCCAGCAACCGCTCCGGGAGCGCTGCGGGCAGGTTTCCGAGTGGTGAACACTCCGTCGTGTCTCGGTGAATGATACGGAACCACCCGGTGCCGGGGTACGGGTCGGGCAGCATCGTGTTCAATTCGTGACCCGGTCCGACACGGCTCAGCGAGTGGTCGGAACCGTTGGTACGGTTGGCCTCGTGTCGGCAGGAACAACGGGAAACGACGACGTCTACAGCACGTCGGACGCGACGTGGACGGCCGACGCGGACGACGACGGCACGACCGTCGCCCTGGGGACGGGCGACGACGACCACGACGACACGGGGGACACGGGTGCGTACGGCGCGCCCGCGGGTGACGACATGACGGACGACAGGACCGACTCGGAGACGACGGCGGGGGCGGACGTCCTGCCCGCCGGGTCGCCGTCGAGCACGACGCCACAGCCTCGCCAGGGGAAGAAGCGGGACAAGCGTTCCGGCCGGGCGACCCGGCCGCAGGGCTCGGCCCGCACGGGCGACGAGCCGGACGGCCGGGAGGCCCGGGGCGGCTCCGGCACGTCGGCATCCCGGAACGGCTCGGGCGGCTCGGCCGGCACGGGCGGCGCGCCCGGCTCGACCACGACGAAGCGCCCGACCGGTCGGCCGAACGTGCCGCAGCAGCCCGTCGTGCTCCGCGCCGACGGCCTCGTCAAGCGGTACGGCCAGACGCTCGCCGTGGACGACGTCGACCTGGAGATCCGGAAGGGCTCGATCTTCGGGGTCGTCGGCCCGAACGGCGCCGGCAAGACGACGACGCTCTCGGTCCTCACGGGCCTCCTGCGCCCGGACGCCGGCACCGTGACCGTGCTCGACCACGACGTCTGGGCCGACCCGACCGCCGCCAAGCGGGCGATGGGCGTCCTGCCGGACCGGCTCCGCCTGTTCGACCGCCTGACCGGCGCGCAGATGCTCTTCTACTCCGCGACGCTGCGCGGACTCGACGGCAAGACCGCCCGGAGCCGCAGCGCCGACCTGGCCGAGGCGTTCGGCCTCGGCGACGCCCTCGGTCGACCGGTCGCGGACTACTCGATGGGCATGGCGAAGAAGATCGCCCTCGCCGCCACGCTCATCCACTCGCCGCGCGTGCTGGTGCTCGACGAACCGTTCGAGTCCGTCGACCCGGTCAGCGCGACGACCATCACGGACATCCTGCGGCGCTACACCGCGGGGGGCGGCACCGTCGTGCTCTCCAGCCACTCGATGGAACTCGTCCAGCGCACGTGCGACTCCGTGGCGATCATCGTCGGCGGCAAGGTCCTGGCCGCCGGCACCATGGCGCAGGTCCGCGGTCGTCGCAGCCTCGAGGACAAGTTCGTCGAACTCGCCGGCGGTCGTCCCGTCGCAGAGAGCATGGAATGGTTGCACAGCTTCTCCGGCTGAGGGTCGACCTGCTCGCGGGCCAGGTCCGCGGTGGGGCACGCCGTCCGGCCGCCGTGGTCGTGGGCAGCCTGGTCGCCCTGGTCGTCGTCCTCTGGGCGGCGACCGTCCTCGGCGGGCTCCGCACCGCCGACCCGGTCGCCGCACGGACGATCGTGGTCCTGGTCGGCACGGCGGTGGCCATCGGCTGCACCGTCGTGCCGTTCGCCGTCGGTGTCGCCGACCAGTTCGACCCACGGCGCTTCGCCGCGTTCGGGATCGGGCAGCGCGACCTGGCCGTCGGACTCGGTGTCGCCGGGCTCCTGGGCATCCCGGTCGTCGCGGTCGCCGTGCTCGCCGTCGCGCAGGTCGTCACCTGGAGTCGCGGTGCCGGCCCGGCCCTCCTGGCCGTCGTCGCCGCCGTGCTCGTGCTCGCCACCACGGCCCTGCTCATCCGCGTCGGCAGCACGCTCGGCGCGCTGGCGTTCGCCGGCCACCGCGTCCGCGAGGCCAACTGGCCCGTGGTGCTCGTCGGACTCGTGCTGCTCGTCCCGTCCGTGTCGCTCCTGCTCCGGACCGACCGGCTCGACCCGGCCGGACCCGCACTGCAGGGACTCGCCGACATCGCCGGGTGGACGCCGTGGGGTGCAGCGTGGGCCGTGCCCGCCGACGCCGCGACCGGTCACGTCGGGACGGCGGTCGCCCGGCTTCTCGTGGCGCTCGTCGTCGTCGGGCTGCTCGGCCTGGCCTGGTGGGCACTGGTCGGTCACGTGCTCGTCACGGTCCCACGTCCGCTCCGTGCGCGCCGACACCGCGCGCTGGGCTGGTTCGACCGGCTCGGCTCGACCCCGTTCGGCGCCGTCGCGGCCCGGGCGCTGACGTACTGGACCCGCGACCCGCGGTACCGCAGCTCGTACCTGATCCTGGCGTTCGTGCCGATCGTGGTGCTGCCGCTCGGTGTCGCCGGGGTGCCCTGGGCGTGGACGGCCCTCGTGCCGCTGCCGCTGATGGCCCTGATCGCCGGGTTCCTGCCGCACAACGACGTCTCCTACGACAACACGGCGGTGTGGTTGCACGTCGCCTCGGGCGCTCCGGGCTGGACCGACCGCCTCGGTCGTCTGGTGCCGCTCATCGTCGTCGGCGTCCCCCTGCTGGTCGCCGGGGCTGCGGTGTCCGCCTGGCTGTACGGCGACATGGCCGCGTTCCCGTTGCTCGTGGCGGTGTCGGCGAGCGGGTTGCTCGGCGGTCTCGGCCTGTCGAGCATCGTCTCGGTCGCACTGCCGTACCCGACCGTCCGACCGGGTGACCACCCGTTCCACCAGCCGCAGGCCGCGGGGGCGACGGCGACCGTCGCGCAGACCCTGATGGTCATCGGCACGGTGCTCTGCATGGTGCCGGCCGGGTGGTTCGGCGTGCGCGCGCTCATCGGGGCGGAGGACCCGTCGCTCACGCTCGTCCTCGGTGTCGGGATCGGGATCGGCGTGGTCGTCCTGGTGCTCGGCGTCGTCGTCGGAGGCGCGGTGTTCGACCGACGTGGCCCGGACCTCCTGGCCGCGGCGCAGCGGAACTGACCCACCGCAGCCGCTCCGCCCACGCGCTGCACCCGCTCTGCCCGCGCGCTGGAGCCGGCCCGCCTACGCACTGCAGCCGCTCCACCCACAGCGTGACCGATCGGCCGACGGACCCGGCGGTGACGACGTACCCTGGTGACATGAGCACGACGGAACCCGGTGGTGGCGGCCTCGACGTGATGGACCGCGAACTCGAGAAGCTCCTGGAAGAGGAGGCGATCGAGCCCGGCGACCACGAGCGCTTCTCGCACTACGTCAAGAAGGACAAGATCCTCGAGTCCGCACTGACCGGCAAGGCCGTCAAGGCCCTGTGCGGCAAGAAGTGGATCCCGGGCCGGGACCCCGAGAAGTTCCCGGTCTGCCCGGACTGCAAGGCGATCTACGAGAAGATGAAGTCCGAGTGACCCCCGCCGACGCCGCTCAGACGAGCAGCGTCGGGATGGCCGGGTCGCCTCGACCGATCCGCTCGGCATCAGCCGGCAGCTCCGCCTTCGCACGCTTGTGGTGCGCGCGAGCGGCCTCGACCCCGGCGGACCCGAGGAACGCCGGATCGACCTCGCCGTGCGTGACGACGGGGACGAGCAAGTCCCGCTCGTCCGGGCCGACGGAGCCGGAGGTCAGGACGACCTCCGCCGTCGCGATGCCGTTCCGCAGACGGCGGCCGGCCTCCTTCCGTCCGCCGACCGACGCCTTGTCGGCGGACTTCTTCGCCACCGGCACCCACTCGCCCGCCGGGGAGTGGTGGGCGACGAGCTTGAAGACCATGCCCGCGGCCGGGTGCCCCGACCCGGAGACGACCGAGGTGCCGACGCCGTAGGAGTCGACCGGTGCGGCACGGAGTGCGGCGATCGTGTACTCGTCCAGGTCGTTGGTCACCGTGATCTTCGTCGCGGTCGCACCGAGCCGGTCGAGCTGCGCGCGCACCGACGCGACCACCGACGGCAGGTCACCGCTGTCGATGCGGACCGCGCCGAGCTTGCCGTCGGTCAGGCGGACGGCCGTCTCGACCGCCGCCTCGATGTCGTAGGTGTCGACGAGCAGGGTCGTACCGCTGCCGAGCGCGTCGAGCTGGGACCGGAACGCGGCCTCTTCCGAGTCGTGCAGCAGCGTGAACGCGTGCGCTGCGGTGCCCATCGTCGGGATGCCCCAGGTCCGGCCGGCCTCCAGGTTGCTCGTCGCACCGAAGCCTGCGATGTAGGCGGCCCGGGCGGCGGCGACGGCGTTCCACTCACCGGTCCGACGCGAGCCCATCTCGGCGAGCGGGCGACGGTCGGCGGCGGACACCATGCGCGCGGCGGCGGAGGCGATGGCGGAGTCGGCGTTGAACACGCTGAGCGCCAGGGTCTCGAGCATCACGGCCTCGGCGAAGGTGCCCTCGATCTGCAGCACGGGGGAGTTCGGGAAGAAGACCTCGCCCTCGCGGTACGCACGGACGTTCCCGCTGAACCGGTAGTCGGCGAGCCACCGGGCGGTGCCCTCGTCGATGACACGGCGGTCCCGGAGGAACCCGATCTCCTCGTCGCCGAACCGGAACTCGGTCAGCTGGGTGAGGAAGCGTCCGAGCCCCGCGGCGACGCCGTACCGGCGACCGTCCGGCAGTCGTCTCGCGAAGACCTCGAAGACGCAGCGGCGGTCGGCGGTGCCGTCCTTCAGGGCGGCGTCGACCATGGTGAGTTCGTACTGGTCCGTCAGGAGCGCGGTGGTCACGACTCCGACCCTAACCAGGACCGGGTGCGCAGGCACGGAGCGGGCCCGGAACGGTGGACGTCGCCGGCATCCGGACGGGAGGCCCGGGCCACGCCCGCAGGGTCGGCGCGCGTCGGTACGCTGGTCACCGTGACGGATGCACCGATCGGAGTCTTCGACAGCGGCGTCGGCGGGCTGACGGTGGCGCGGGCGATCATCGACCAGCTGCCCCGCGAGAGCATCCGCTACGTCGGCGACACGCTGCACTCGCCGTACGGCCCGAAGCCCATCGCCGACGTCCGCCGCTACGCGCTCGAGGTCATGGACGACCTCGTCGACCAGGGCGTCAAGGCGCTCGTCATCGCGTGCAACACCGCGAGTTCCGCCGTCCTCCGCGACGCGCGTGAACGCTACGAGCAGGCGTACGGCATCCCCGTCGTCGAGGTCATCCAGCCCGCCGCCCGGGCCGCCGTCAAGCAGACCCGCACCGGCCGCATCGGGGTCATCGGCACGATCGGCACCATCGCGTCCCGCGCCTACGAGGACGCCTTCGCGGTCGCCGCCGACGTCACCCTCACCACTGCGGCGTGCCCTCGCTTCGTCGAGTTCGTCGAGGCCGGGGACACTTCGTCCGCCCAGCTCCGCGAGGTCGCCGCGGGCTACCTCACACCCGTGCGGGCCGCCGGGGTCGACACGCTGGTCCTCGGGTGCACGCACTACCCGCTGATGTCCGCCGCCATCCAGTACGTCATGGGACCGGACGTCACGCTGGTGTCGAGTGCCGAGGAGACCGCGAACGACGTCTACCGCCGACTCGTCGAACACGGTCTGGAACGCACCGGCACCGAACCGCCGGAGTACTCGTTCGAGGCCACCGGTGCCGACGAGGCCGGGTTCGTCCGCCTGGCCCGCCGGTTCCTCGGCCCCGAGGTCGCGACCGTCGGCCACCTCGAGACCGGCACCATCACGCTCCCGCGCACCCTGCGCTGACCATGCCCCACGCCGCCGCCCGGCGGACGCACGACGACCGGACCACCCGCACCGAGCCTCCAGGCCGGACCGAGAGGAACACCATGAACGCCACCGACGGCACCGTCCGCATCGACGGCCGGACCACCACCGACCACCGACCCGTCACCATCGAACGCGGCTGGAGCACCCAGGCCGAGGGCAGCGCGCTCATCTCGTTCGGCAACACCCGGGTGCTCTGCACCGCGTCCTTCACGAACGGCGTGCCGCGGTGGATGGCCGGCAAGGGCACCGGCTGGGTCACCGCCGAGTACTCGATGCTCCCGCGGTCCACGAACGAGCGCATGCAGCGCGAGTCGATCAAGGGCAAGGTCGGCGGCCGGACGCACGAGATCTCCCGGCTGATCGGCCGTTCACTGCGCGCCGTCGTCGACATGAAGGGGCTGGGCGAGAACACCCTCGTGCTCGACTGCGACGTGCTGCAGGCCGACGGCGGCACCCGCACGGCGTCGATCACCGGCGCGTACGTCGCCATGGTCGACGCGGTCGAGTGGGGCCGTGAGCGTGGCTTCATCGGCAAGAAGGCGACGCCGCTCACCGACAGCGTGCAGGCGATCTCCGTCGGCATCGTCGGGGGTGTGCCGATGCTCGACCTCGCCTACGAAGAGGACTCGCGCGCCGACACCGACATGAACATCGTCACGACCGGGTCGGGCAAGTTCATCGAGGTGCAGGGCACCGCCGAGCACGCGCCGTTCGACCGCCAGGAGCTGGACGCGTTGCTCGACCTCGGGCTCGCCGGGAACGCGTCGCTCGCCGCGGTGCAGCGGACCGCGCTGGGGCTGGCATGACCGGGGCGGCGGCGGACGGCACCGCCCGGACCGTCGTCCTGGCCACCCACAACCAGGGCAAGGTCGTCGAACTGCGCGAGATCCTCGGTTCGGCCCTGGGTGACGGCGTGGCGCTCTCGTCCTACGACGGGCCCGAACCCGTCGAGGACGGCGACACCTACGCGGCGAACGCACTCATCAAGGCGCGGGCCGCGGTCGCCCACACCGGACTGCCGGCCCTGGCGGACGACTCCGGCATCGCGGTCGACGCGCTCGACGGAGCACCCGGCATCCACTCCGCCCGGTACGCCGGCACCCGGATGGACGCCGACAACATCGCGCTGCTGCTGCAGAACCTGGACGGTGTGGTCGAGCGCACCGCGGCGTTCGTCTGCGCGGCCGCGTTCGTCACGCCCTCCGGCGTCGAGCACGTGTTCGAGGCCGTGTGGAACGGCGAGGTCCGCACCGAGCCGATCGGGGACGGCGGGCACGGCTACGACCCGGTGTTCCAGCCGGACGACGCGGACCGCTCGGCGGCGCAGCTGACCCGGGCGGAGAAGAACGCACTGAGCCACCGGTCGAAGGCCTTCCGGGGGATCGCACCGATCGTCCGCGAGTGGTTCGACGGCGAGACGCCGCGGGCGTAGGCGCGCCTGGCGCTGGCGCTGGCGCTGGCGCTGGCGCTGGTGCTGGCGCTGGCGCTGGTGCTGGCGCTGGCGCTGGTGCCGGCGCCGATCGGCAGCGCACAACGGAAACCGGCTCGAACCACGGGATTGCGTGGTTCGAGCCGGTTCGTATTGTGCGGGTCCCACTCGCGCCGGGCGGGCGCGCGGCGCGGGCAGCCCCCGTCCCACTCGCGCCGGGCGGGCGCTGGTGCAGCCGAGGGCGCGGGCAGCCCGGCGGCCGGACGGGCGGGCGCCGGCTGCGCCGGGCTACGGCTGCTCGGGCTCGCGCTGCTTCGCCTTGCGGGCGTTCCGGAAGTAGGTGATCGCGGCCGGGACCACGGTGACGACGACCGCCACGAGGAGGATCACGTCGATGTAGTTGCGCACGATGTACGCCACGGCGGGGATGTACCCGAGGAAGTACCCGAGGAACGTCACACCGACGCCCCAGACGACCGCTCCGACCGCGTTGTAGAGGGAGTACTTCTTGTAGTTCATCCGGCCGACACCGGCCGCGATCGGGGCGAACGTCCGCACGACGGGGACGAAGCGCGCGAGGATCACCGCGAGGGCGCCGTACCTGTGGAAGAACGCGTTCGTCCGGTCGACGTTCGCCTTCGAGAACAGACCGCTGTCCTTGCGCTCGAAGATCGGTGGCCCGGCCTTCTTGCCGATGTAGTAGCCGAGCTCACCGCCGAGGAACGCCGCTGCGCCGATCATCAGCGCGACGACCCAGATCGGGATCCCGCCGATCTGCCCGTCGCGGTCGAAGGCGAACAGGCCCGTGATGACGAGCAGGCTGTCGCCGGGGAAGATGAAGCCGACCAGGAGTCCGGTCTCGGCGAAGATGATCGCGCAGACGATGAGCACGGCGAACGCCCCGAAGTGGTCGAGGATGTACTGCGGATCCAGCCAGGGGATCAGGGCGAGTGCGACGGAGTGCATGGTTCTTCCGGTCGGCGGGCGAGGGCGGATGGAGCACCCGCCGGACCGAGGGTACCGTGCGGGCGTGTCCGGGCCGTCCGTCGGGAGGGTGACGTCCGGAGCGGCCTCGAGCACGGTCCCGGGGACGTTCGGTGCGGAAGGAGGGACTCGAACCCTCACGCCGGAGCACAGGAACCTAAATCCTGCGTGTCTACCAATTCCACCACTCCCGCTGGCCGACCCAGTGTACGCAGCGGGCCGGGTGGCGGAGGTGGGACGGGCCTCCCGGTCAGGTGGCGCCCGCCTGCGGGCGTCGCGCCCTGTCGCGACGGGGCGCGCCGTCCGTGACGGGTCGCGAGCGCGCGACGGACCCGGTCAGCGCGGCGTGCCGGCGAGGACGGACCCGGTCAGCGCAGCGTGCGGGGCAGGTACCGCGGCACGTACCGGAGCAGGATGCCCGCGCCGACCAGACCGAGCACCCCCATCACGCCGCTCGCGACCGCGATCGTCGCGAGCGCGGTGACGCCGGAGATCACGAGCGGGGCCGCGGCGGACCCGAGGTCGCCGGTGAACCGCCACGCCCCGAGGAACGGTGCGGGCCGGTCCGCGGGTGCCAGGTCCGCGCCGAGCGTCATGAGGATCCCGGAGCCCACGCCGTTCGCCAGGGACATCGCCATCGCGACCGCGACGAACCAGCCGACGCGGGCGTCGAGGTGGTCGCTCCAGGCCAGCAGGAAGTAGCAGATGCTCAGGCCGAGCATGCAGGGCAGGGCGCTCGCCAGGCGTCCCCAGCGGTCCATGATCTGCCCGCTCGTGTAGAAGAGCGCGAAGTCGACGGCGCCGGCGATGCCGATGACGAGAGCGGCGGTGGAGTCGTCCAGACCGACGCTGACCGCCCAGAGCGGCAGGATCACCTGGCGTCCGGCGCGCATCGCTCCGATCAGCGCCGCCCCGCTGCCCAGACGCACGAGCACGCGGTGGTGCGCGCGGATGGTCTGGAAGAGACCGTGGGACTCCTCCTCGACGAACTGTTCGCCCTCGAGCTCGCCCGGTCGCGTCGTGCCGGCGGTCGTCGCCGTCACGTCGGTCGCTGCCGCGTCGGTCGCCGTCGCGTCGGACGTCGCCGCGTCGGTCGCCGTCGGCCGGGAGGCCCGGGTCGGCCGCTGCAGGCCGCGGACGCCCGTCGCGGGGTCGCGGATGACGAGCAGCACCACGGCAGCGCCGAGGCAGCAGACGACGTGCACCCAGAACGCGCTCTGGGTCGTGCCGGTGAGGTGGATGACCCCGGCCGCCAGGAACGGACCGACGAAGTAGCCGAAGCGGAAGACGCCGCCGAGGCTCGAGAGCGCCCGGGCCCGGATCCGCAACGGGATCGCGGTCGTCATGTACGCGTGCCGGGCCAGGGCGAAGACGGCGGTGGACAGGCCCACCAGGAAGACGCCGACGGCCAGGACGAGGGGGTTCGGGGCGACGGTGCAGACCAGCAGCCCGACGACCGAGACGACCGCGGCGCCGATCATGGCGTTGCGTTCGCCGATCCTGGCCACGACGACACCCGAGGGGACGTCCCCGATGAGCTCGCCGACCAGGATCAGCGAGGCGACGAACCCGGCGATCGCCAGGCTCGCCCCGAGGGAGTCCGCCGCGATCGGGATGATCGGGATGATGGCACCCTCGCCGATCGCGAAGAGCGCGGCGGGCAGGAACCCGGACAGCAGGACACCCCGGAGGTCGAAGGCGTCGTTCGTGGTGCTCGTCATCGTCGAGCAACGGTACGCCGTGTCGGAGTTACCCTGGACGCATGCGTGTTCTGGCGGCGATGAGCGGTGGTGTCGACTCGGCGGTGGCCGCGGCCCGGGCGGTGGACGCCGGCCACGACGTCGTCGGGGTGCACCTGGCGCTCAGCCGGATGCCCGGCACCCTGCGTACCGGCAGCCGCGGCTGCTGCACGATCGAGGACTCGATGGACGCCCAGCGTGCCGCCGCGTCCCTCGGCATCCCGTACTACGTGTGGGACTTCTCCGCCCGGTTCAAGGAGGACGTCGTCGACGACTTCGTGGCCGAGTACCAGGCCGGCCGCACGCCGAACCCCTGCATGCGCTGCAACGAGCGGATCAAGTTCGCGGCCCTGCTCGAGAAGGCACTGGCCCTCGGGTTCGACGCCGTCGCGACCGGCCACTACGCCTCGATCGTCACCGGGCCGGACGGCTCCCGGGAGCTGCACCGCTCGGCGGCGTGGGCGAAGGACCAGTCGTACGTGCTCGGCGTCCTGACGGCCGAACAGCTGCAGCACGCCATGTTCCCGCTCGGGGCCACCCCGTCGAAGGACGAGGTCCGGGCCGAGGCCGCCGCCCGGGGACTCACGGTCGCGCAGAAGCCCGACTCGTACGACATCTGCTTCATCCCCGACGGTGACACCCGCGGGTGGCTCGCCGAACGCGTGGGCAGCGAGACCGGCGACGTCGTCGAGCGCGACGGCACGGTCGTCGGCAGCCACGACGGCGCGCACGGCTACACGGTCGGGCAGCGCCGCGGTCTGGCGCTGGGGCGTCCGGCGGCGGACGGCAAGCCCCGCTTCGTGCTCGAGATCCGCCCGAAGGACAACACCGTCGTCGTCGGCCCGAAGGAGGCGCTCGACGTCGCCTCGCTCTCGGGCACCCGGTACACCTGGGCCGGCGCGGCACCGGCGGACCCGTCGACCCCGTTCCGCTGCGACGTGCAGATCCGGGCGCACGCCGACCCGGAGCCCGCCACGGCCCGGATCGAGGACGGCGCGCTCGTGATCGTCCCGGACGCGCCGCTCTCCGGCGTCGCTCCCGGGCAGACCGCGGTCGTGTACGTCGGCACGCGCGTGCTCGGACAGTGCACGATCGACACCACCGTGTCGGCGGCACCCGTCCCCGCCTCACCTCGCACGCCTGACCTCGCACGCCTGACCTCGCTCGTGCCTCCGGCCGGTGGGACCGGGGTCGGTGGCGCACGGTAGAACTGACACATGAGCGACACCGACGCGACCTTCGAGACCATCGACCCCGCGGGCCTCGACGCCGCGCAGGCCGCTCGAGAGGTCGACCGGCTGCGCCTCCGTCTCAACGAACTGCGGCACGCGTACTACGAGGGCAACGGCTCACCGGTCGCCGATGCGGAGTACGACACGATGATGCGCCGACTCGACGCGGTCGAGCAGCGCTTCCCGGAACTCCTGACCGAGGACAGCCCGACGCAGACCGTCGGCGGGCAGGCGCAGACGACGCAGTTCGCGCCGGTGGAGCACGCCGAGCGCATGCTGAGCCTGGACAACGTGTTCAGCCCGGAGGAACTGACCGACTGGGCGCTCAAGGTCCAGCGGGACGCCGGCACCGAGCGCGTGCGCTTCCTGTCCGAGCTGAAGATCGACGGGCTCGCGATCAACCTCCGCTACGAGCACGGTCGCCTCGTCTCGGCGGCCACCCGCGGCGACGGTGTGGTGGGCGAGGACGTGACCGGCAACGTCCGGACCATGGGCACGATCCCGGACCGGCTCGCCGGCAGTGGACACCCGCCCCTGGTGGAGGTCCGTGGCGAGATCTTCTTCCCGGTCGCCCAGTTCGACGAGCTGAACGCCCGACAGCGCGACGCCGGCGAGCGGGTCTTCGCCAACCCGCGGAACGCCGCCGCCGGGTCCCTCCGGCAGAAGGAGGAGGGCAAGTCCGCCGCGAAGCGCGAGCTGATGGTCGACCGCCTCCGCCGACTCCGGATGCTCGTGCACGGCATCGGGGCCTGGCCGGTCGCCGAACTCGAGCGCGACACCGACGTCCGTGCCCAGTCCGAGGTCTACGAGCTGCTGCACGAGTGGGGGCTGCCGACCGGCACGCACCACCGCGTGTTCGACTCGGTGGAGGACGTCCTGGGCTTCGTCAAGGACTACGGGGAGCGTCGGTCCTCGGTCGAGCACCAGATCGACGGCATCGTCATCAAGGTCGACGACCTCGGCCTGCACGAGGAACTCGGGTCGACCAGTCGTGCCCCGCGCTGGGCGATCGCGTACAAGTACCCGCCGGAAGAGGTCCACACGAAGCTGCTCGACATCGTCGTCAGCGTCGGCCGCACCGGTCGGGCCACCCCGTTCGCCGCGATGGAGCCGGCCGAGGTCGCCGGTTCGGTGGTCCGGCAAGCCACCCTGCACAACCAGCAGGTGGTGAAGGCGAAGGGCGTCCTGATCGGTGACACGGTCGTGCTCCGCAAGGCCGGCGACGTCATCCCCGAGGTCCTCGGCCCGGTCGTGGAACTGCGCGACGGCACCGAGCGCGAGTTCGTGATGCCGACCGACTGCCCGGAGTGCGGCACCCCGCTCCGTCCGGCGAAGGAGGGCGACATCGACCTCCGTTGCCCGAACGCCGAGAGCTGCCCCGCCCAGGTGCGCGGGCGGGTCGAGCACATCGCCTCCCGCGGGTCGCTCGACATCGAGGGCCTGGGTGAGGTCGCCGCCGCCGCCCTCACGCAGCCGGTGTTCCCCGAGACCCCGCCACTCGTGACCGAGGCGGGGCTGTTCGACCTGACGCTGGAGGACATCGTGCCGATCGAGGTCGTCGTCCGCGATGCCGAGACGGGCATGGAGAAGACCGAGGACGGCGGCGCCCCGAAGCGCGTGACCCCGTTCAGCCGGGCACGGAAGAAGACCGACCCGCCGTTCGACCCGGAGGCCCGCGGTGCGGACTACACCGGTGAACCCGGTCGGTACCCGTCGAAGAACGCCTTCGAGATGCTCGCGAACATCGACGCCGCGAAGACGAAGCCGCTGTGGCGCATCCTCGTCGGGCTGAACATCCGCCACGTCGGACCCGTCGCGGCCCGGGCGCTCGCGAACCACTTCGGGTCGCTCGACGCGATCCGCTCGTCCTCGCGCGACGAGTTGGCGGCGGTCGACGGCGTCGGCGGGATCATCGCCGACGCACTGCTCGACTGGTTCGAGGTCGACTGGCACCGCGAGATCATCGACCGCTGGACGGCGGCGGGCGTGCAGCTCACGACGCCCGGACACCCCGGGCCGGGAGCGGCGACCGAAGCAGGTGGTGTGCTCGCCGGCATCACGGTCGTCGCGACCGGGTCCCTCGAGGGCTTCAGTCGCGAGGGCGCCCAGGAGGCGATCATCGCCGCCGGGGGCAAGGCCGCGTCGAGCGTCAGCAAGAAGACCGACTTCGTCGCCGCCGGCCCGGGTGCCGGCTCCAAGCTGACGAAGGCGGAGCAGCTCGGGTTGCGGATCATCGACGCGGCGCAGTTCGCCCAGCTGGTGCGCGAGGGACCGGCTGCCCTGGGTGACCCTGCGCCCGCGGAGGTCGACGAGTCCGCCGCCGAGCCGGGAGCGCAGTAGCGGCCCATGCACGGCCGTGCGGGATCCGGCTGTCGCGACGCACCCCCGGTTGACCCCAGTACGGGGGGCAAGTCGCCCTCCGCATGACCCCCGAAGGGCCGGATCTCCATAGACTCGACAGAGCATCACCTGTCGTCTGCAGGGGAACGACAGGCCGGCCTTCCCGGGGGAGACCCGTTTGCTGCTCATCGCCGCGGCGCTGCTGACCGCCTCGATCCACTCACTGGGAGTCGTCGAGGCACCGACCGTGCCCGTTTCCGCCGCCGTCTCGCCGAGCGCCGCGGGGACCCCGGGACCGGGACGGCCCGAGCGGGGCACGCAGCCGTCCGTCGACGCGCTCGCCGGAGCCTCCGGGCAGCGCTGGCTGGACGCCCTCGAGGCGGCGGCGCCGGTGACGCTGCGAGCCGCCGACGACGACTCCCGCGTGACCGCGACCGCAATGGACGACCCGCCGAGCACGAACCTCGTCGCGAACTGGTGGCGCGCCCTGTCGCCGGCGTCCCGGACGTCCCTGACGGACGACGCCCCCGTCGTGATCGGCAACCTGGACGGTGTGCCGTACGACGTCCGGGACGTCGCGAACCGGGCCGCCCTGGCGGCGGGCCTCACCGACACGGACACCCCGACGGCGCTCGCCTCGATGCTCGGACAGGTGCGGGAGTCACTCGAGCAGGCCCCCGACGACCCGCGGAAGTACCTCGTCACCCTCGACACGCGGGGCAGTGGCCGGTGCGCGATCTCGGTCGGAGACCTCGACACCGCGGGCGACGTCTCGGTCGTGGTGCCCGGCATCTTCTTCTCGGTCAACGGCCAGATGGCGGACTTCACCGCGACGGCCGGCGACGTGTTCCGGGAGCAGGCCACCCTGGCACCCGTGGCCGCCCCGGCGGACGGACCGGGCATCGCGGTCCTGGCCTGGATGGGCTACCGCACGCCCGGCATCTCGGACTTCATGTCGCTCGACCTGGCCCACCTGGGTGCCGACCGGCTCGTGCGCACCCTCGACGGCATCCGTGCGGTCCGCAACGACCACCAGCCGCGCCTGGGCGTCGTCGCGCACTCGTACGGCTCGACCACCGCGATGATCGCGCTGTCGTCCGGGCGGACCCGGGTGGACAGCCTCACCATGCTCGGGTCGCCGGGGAGCGCGGTCACCTCAGTCGACGAGCTCGGCGTGCCACGCGGCGAGGTGTACGTCGGCGGGGCGCACTGGGACCCCGTCGCGGGCACGGGCTTCTTCGGCACCGACCCGGGGCGTGCGGCGTTCGGTGCTGCGGCCCTCGACCTGGTCGGGGGGAGCGACCCGGCGGACGCGGGCGACGTCTTCCGGCAGCCATGGGGGCACAACGACTACCTCAAGCCCGGCACCGCCTCGCTGCACGACGTGGCCCTCATCGCGGTCGGACGGGGCGACCTGGTCCGCAGTGGGCACCGGCCGGGCGACACCCCGGCCGACGGTGTGGTCCAGGCGTCGCCGGACATGTACCTCGTCCGTCCGCAGGACCTCCAACCGCGCGACTGAGCACTGTCCACCGCAGGCCGGACGGGAGGCCCGTCAGACGTGACCGGATCGTGACCGGACGCGTACGGGGCCGGTGATCCGGGCCTCCAGGCCGGGTCGGAGCACGTGCCGGAGGCGAGGTCGAGAGCATCCTGTGCGGCTGCGCAGTCGCGCGGCCACGCGCACCAGAGTGGACCCAGCCCGTCTCCTTACCGTGCTCGGCATGCGAATCGTGCGGTGGCCGGGTGCCCTCCTGATGTTCATCGTCATGTCGGTCCTCGCCGGCCTGCTCGTCGCCGTCGCGCTCACCCCGGCCGTCGCGGTCGCGGGAGAGGGCACGAGCGGAGCGGCCGAGTTCTTCGAGGACCTGCCGAGCTACCTCGACATCCAGACGCCCCAGCAGGTGTCCACCGTCTACGCGAAGCAGGGCGGACACGAGGTCCCGATCGCGTCCTTCTACGCCGAGAACCGCGTCAACGTCACGTCCGACCAGATCGCCGACACGCTCAAGCAGGCGGCGATCGACACCGAGGACCCGCGCTTCCACGACGAGGGCGGGATCGACGTGGTCGGGACCCTCCGCGCGACCATCGCCGACGCACTCCACCAGGGCGTGCAGGGCGGCTCGAGCATCACGCAGCAGTACGTCAAGAACGTGCTCGTGCAGCAGTGCGAACAGCTGAACGGCACGGACGCGGCCTCCACCAAGAAGAAGGTGGATGCCTGCTACGAGAAGGTCGCCGGTCAGTCGAAGGCACGCAAGCTGCAGGAGATCCGGTACGCGATCGCCGTCGACGAGAAGTACACGAAGGACCAGGTGCTCACCGGCTACCTGAACATCGTCGGGCTCGGCGGTCGTGTCTACGGTGCCGAAGCGGGGGCCGAGTACTACTTCGGCGTGCACGCGAAGGACCTGTCGCTCGTGCAGTCGGCGACCCTGGTGGCGATCCTCAACAACCCCTCGAACCTGCGCATCGACCAGCCGGCGGACAAGACGAACGGAGCGGCGAACGGGTACGCCCTGACGAAGGTCCGCCGCGACTACGTCCTCCGCCGCATGCACGCCCACGGAGCCATCACCCGGGCCGAACTGGCGAAGGCCGTCGCGACCCCGATCGCACCGGAGATCACCGCGACCGCCAACGGCTGCTCGACCGCCGCCACGAAGTACGACGCCGGCTACTTCTGCGACATGGTGCGCTCGCAGTTGCTCGCCGACCCGGCGTTCGGCAAGACGGCCTCGGACCGGATCGCCACCCTCGACACGAAGGGACTGTCGATCCACACGTCGCTCGACCTCGACCTGCAGGGCCACGCGCAGAACGCCCTGTCGTCCTACGTCCCGACCACGATGGCGGGCGTCGACGCCGGTGGCACGAACGTCACGGTCGAACCCGGCACGGGTCGCGTGCTGTCGATGGTGCAGAACACCGCCTACACGCAGTCCGACGCGCCCACTGCCGGCGCCACCGCCGTCAACTACAACGCCGACCAGGCCATCGGCAGCTCCAGCGGCTTCCCGACCGGATCGACCTACAAGGTCTTCACCCTCGCCGACTGGTTGGCGAACGGGCACACCCTGTCGCAGTCCGTCTCGACGACCGAGCACACGTTCCCGCAGGCCGAGTTCACCAACTCGTGCACGCCGATCGGTGGCCCACCGTGGATGGTGGCCAACGCCGAGCAGGTGCCGTCCTCGATGACGGTCCTCGCGGCCACCGTCGAGTCGATCAACACCGCGTTCGGCGCGATGGCCAAGCAGCTCGACCTGTGCGGGATCCAGAAGACCGCCGAGAGCATGGGCATCCACCAGGCCGACGGCAGCGCACCGGACTCGAACCCCGCCTCCGTGCTCGGCACCAACCCGCTGGCACCGGTCGACCTGGCCGAGGCGTACGCCGGGTTCGCCAACGGCGGCGTCGCCTGCACGCCCACCACGATCGACTCCGTCACGACCGCCAGCGGCGGCACCATCCGCCCGACCCCGGCCACCTGCAACCGCGGGGTCAGCGCCGCGGTCGCCGGCACGGTCGACTACGCGCTGCAGGGCGTCCTGAGCGGGTCGGGCACGGCGGCCAGTGCGAACCCCGGCGACACGGTGCCGAAGTTCGCGAAGACCGGCACCACCGACGGTGACGAGCAGAACTGGCTGATCACCTCGTCGACGAAGTACACGAACGCCACCTGGATCGGCAACGTGCAGGGCCACGTGCGCCTCGCGAACTGGCCGTTCCTGCAGGGCACCACCGGGTACAGCGCGAAGTTCGGCGTCGGCAAGCAGATGATGACCTACCTCGACGGCGCGTACGGCGGCGGGGCGCTGCCGGCACCGGACCCGGCGATGATCGGGACGCCCGCGAAGGCGAAGACCACGACGCCGTCGACCGGCTCCGGCGCCCGGCAGGGGACGCAGGCGGCCGGGCAGCAGGCCGCGGGGACACAGACCCAGGGCACGCAGACCCAGGGCACGCAGGCCACGGGCACGCAGGCACCGGCGCTGTCGGGCCCTGCTGCGCAGGCTCCGGCCGCGCAGGCTCCGGGCACCGGTGGGGCTGCGGTCGGCGGTGCAGCTGCGCCTCCGGCCGGCTGACCCAGTCCTGCACAGGCGAGCGCTCGGGGTCGGCCGTGCACAGCCGTCCGACCCCGCGTGGCACGCCCAATAGACTGGTGCGCATTCCACGAACCGATCGACGGAGCACCATGCCTGACATCACGAGCGAGCAGGTCGCACACCTGGCGAACCTCGCACGTATCGCACTCACGCCCGACGAGATCGAGAAGATGACCGAGGAGCTGTCACTCATCGTCGACAGCGTCGCCAAGGTCACCGAGGTCGCGACCCCGGACGTCCCCGCGACGAGCCACCCGGTCCCGCTCGAGAACGTGTCCCGCCCCGACGTGGTCGGCGAGACGCTGACCCAGGAGCAGGCGCTCTCCGGTGCCCCCGACTCGGACGGCGAGCGCTTCCGGGTGACCGCGATCCTCGGCGAAGAACAGTAGGCGGAAGAACAGTGACCCACGACATCACCACGCTGAGCGCTGCCGCGCTCGCCGACGCCCTGGTGGCCCGCGACGTCTCGAGCGTCGAGGCCACGCAGGCCCACCTCGACCGGATCGCCGCCGTCGACGGGGACGTGCACGCGTTCCTGCACGTCAACCAGAACGCGATCGCCGCTGCGAAGGTCATCGACTCCCGCCGCGCGGCCGGGGACGACCTCGGTCCGCTCGCCGGCGTGCCGATCGCCGTCAAGGACGTCCTGTGCACGCAGGACATGCCGACCACCTCGGGCTCGAAGATCCTCGAGGGCTGGGTGCCGCCGTACGACGCCACCCCGGTCGCCAAGCTCCGCCGTGCCGGCCTGGTGCCGCTCGGCAAGACGAACATGGACGAGTTCGCGATGGGCTCGTCGACCGAGTTCTCGGCGTACGGCCCGACCCACAACCCGTGGGACCTGGACCGGATCCCCGGCGGGTCCGGCGGCGGCTCGGCGGCAGCGGTGGCCGCGCACGAAGCCCCGCTCGCCCTGGGCTCCGACACCGGTGGGTCGATCCGTCAGCCCGGTGCCGTCACGGGCACCGTCGGTGTGAAGCCGACCTACGGTGGCGTCAGCCGCTACGGTGCGATCGCGTTGGCGTCGAGCCTCGACCAGATCGGGCCGGTGTCCCGCACCGTCCTCGACGCCGCACTGCTGCACGACGTCATCGGCGGGCACGACCCGAAGGACTCCACTTCGCTCCGGCAGGAGTGGCCCTCGTTCGCCGCTGCCGCGCGCGACGGTCTGCAGGCCGACTCGCTCAAGGGCGTCCGCATCGGCGTCGTCAAGGAACTCGCCGGTGGTGACGGCTTCCAGGCCGGCGTCACCCAGCGCTTCCAGGAGACCGTCGCGCTGCTCGAGTCGGCCGGTGCCGTGGTCGTCGAGATCGACGCGCCGTCATTCGCGTACGCGATCAGCGCCTACTACCTGATCCTCCCGGCGGAGGCGTCGTCGAACCTCGCGAAGTTCGACTCGGTCCGCTTCGGCCTGCGTGTCACGCCCGAGGGCGGCGCCACGGTCGAGGACGTCATGGCCGCCACGCGCGAAGCCGGCTTCGGGCCCGAGGTCAAGCGCCGCATCATCCTCGGCACGTACGCCCTGAGCGCCGGGTACTACGACGCCTACTACGGCAGTGCGCAGAAGGTCCGCACGCTCGTCCAGCGCGACTTCACCGCCGCCTTCGAGCAGGTCGACCTGCTGATCAGCCCGTCGGCGCCGACGACGGCGTTCAAGATCGGTGAGCGCATCGACGACCCGCTCGCGATGTACCTCAACGACCTCACCACGATCCCCGCGAACCTGGCGGGCGTCCCCGGCATGAGCATCCCGAACGGCCTGGCGCCCGAGGACTCGCTGCCGACCGGCGTGCAGCTGATGGCCCCGCAGCGCGAGGACGCCCGGCTCTACCGGGTCGGTGCCGCGCTGGAGCGTCTGCTCGAGCAGCAGTGGGGTGCCCCGCTCATCTCCCGGATCCCGAACCTGGACGCCACACAGCAGTCCGCCGCAGAGGAAGGTGTCATCTGATGGCCAAGGACGCACTCATGGACTTCGACGAGGCACTCGAGCGGTTCGAGCCGGTCCTCGGCTTCGAGGTGCACGTCGAACTCGCGACGGCCACGAAGATGTTCTCGGACGCGCCGAACTTCTTCGGCGGCGAACCGAACACGAACGTGACACCGGTCGACCTCGGGCTGCCCGGGTCCCTGCCGGTCGTCAACGAGCAGGCCGTGCGCTACTCGATCCAGCTCGGGCTCGCGCTCGGCTGCTCGATCGCCGAGAGCTCGCGGTTCGCGCGGAAGAACTACTTCTACCCGGACAACCCGAAGAACTACCAGATCTCGCAGTTCGACGAGCCGATCGCCTTCGAGGGCGAGGTCGAGGTCGAACTCGCCGACGGCACGATCTTCCAGGTGCCGATCGAGCGCGCCCACATGGAAGAGGACGCGGGCAAGCTGACGCACGTGGGTGGTGCCACGGGCCGGATCCAGGGCGCCGAGTACTCGCTCGTCGACTACAACCGCGCGGGTGTCCCGCTGGTCGAGATCGTCACGAAGCCGATCGTCGGCGCCAAGGAGCGTGCCCCCGAGCTCGGTGCCGCGTACGTGCAGGTCATCCGTGACCTCGTCCGTGCCCTCGGCGTCTCCGAGGCCCGCATGGAGCGCGGGAACCTGCGCTGCGATGCGAACATCTCGCTGCGCCCGTGGGGCCAGGAGAAGCTCGGCACCCGCACCGAGACGAAGAACGTCAACTCGTTCCGCGCGGTCGAGCGGGCCATCCGCTACGAGATCCAGCGGCAGGCGGCGATCCTCGCGGCCGGCGGCACCATCACGCAGGAGACCCGGCACTGGCACGAGGACACCGGTCGCACCTCGGCCGGCCGTCCCAAGTCGGACGCCGACGACTACCGCTACTTCCCGGAGCCGGACCTGCTGCCCGTCGTGCCCGACCCGGCACTGATCGAGGAGCTCCGCGCGGGTCTGCCCGAGGCGCCGGTGGCCCGACGTCGTCGCCTGAAGGGCGAGTGGGGCTTCGCGGACCTCGAGTTCCAGGATGTCGTCAACGGCGGGCTCCTCGACGAGGTCCAGGCGACCGTCGACGCCGGTGCCGGTCCGCAGGCCGCCCGCAAGTGGTGGACCGGTGAGATCAGCCGTGTCGCGAACGCGCAGGACGCCGCTCCCGGCGACCTGGTGTCGCCGCAGCACGTGGCCGAGGTCATCGCGCTGGTGGAGTCCGGTGACCTGACCGACCGTCTCGCACGCCAGGTGCTCGAGGGCGTCATCGCCGGAGAGGGCTCGCCGGCGCAGGTCGTCGAGTCCCGCGGGCTGCGGGTCGTCTCGGACGACTCCGCCCTCACCGCCGCGGTCGACGAGGCACTGGCCGGTCAGCCGGACGTGCTGCAGAAGATCCGCGACGGCAAGGTGCAGGCCGCCGGCGCGATCATCGGCTCGGTCATGAAGGCGATGAAGGGCCAGGCCGACGCAGCCCGTGTGCGCGAGCTCGTCCTGGAGCGCGCGCAGCAGCAGTAGGACCCAGCACGACCCAGCACGACCAGCGCTGGACGCGCATGACGGGAGGCCCGTGGCGAGAACGCCACGGGCCTCCCGTCCATCCTGGGGACACGTCAGCGATCCGGTGACAGGATGGAGCGTGTCAGCAACGATCCGAGCCATCGGTACCGCCGTCCCGCGGACCACCCTCGGGCAGGCGTCGGTCCGTGACCTGTTCGCCGCCCAGCCCGGCCTCGGGAGGCTCGCCTCGCGGCTCGTCCCCGCGGCGTTCAACGCCTCCGAGGTGGAGCACCGCCACAGCGTCCTGCCGGAGCTCGACGCGACGGCCGCGCCCGGTGCGTTCCGCGACGCCGACGGGGTCCTCAGCTCGCCGAGCACCGGGACACGGAACGACCGCTTCCGCGAGCTCGCTCCGCCGCTCTTCGTCGGCGCCGCTCGTGACGCCCTCGAGCGTGCCGCGGTCGACCCGGCGACCGTCACACACGTCGTGACCGTGTCCTGCACCGGCTTCACGCAGCCCGGGCCGGACCTGGCGATCGTCGAGGAACTCGGGCTGCCGCGGAACGTCTTCCGGCAGCACGTCGGGTTCATGGGGTGCTTCGCCGCGTTCCCCGCCCTCCGCATCGCCGACGCGTTCGTCGGCGCGGACCCGACGGCGGTCGTCCTCGTCGTCTGCGCCGAGCTCTGCACGTTGCACGTCCGTCACTCCGAGGACCCGGACCAGATCGTCGCGAACAGCGTCTTCGGCGACGGAGCCGCGGCGGCCGTCGTCACGGCGGACGGCCCGGGCCTCCGACTCGACGCGTTCACCACCATGGTCCTGCCCGAGGGTGCGAGCGAGATGGCGTGGAACATCGGTGACGAGGGCTTCGAGATGGTGCTGAGCACCGAGGTCCCGAAGCTGATCGGCGTGCACGCGGCCGAGGCGGTCGCCCCGCTCCTCGACCCGCGCGGCTGGACGCCGCACGACGTGCCGGTCTGGGCCGTGCACCCCGGCGGGCGGGCGATCCTGGACCGCACCCAGGACGCCCTGCACCTGCCGGACAGCGCGTTGACGGCGAGCCGCGCGGTCCTCCGCGACCACGGCAACATGTCGAGTGCGACGGTGCTGTTCGTCCTCCGGGAGGCCCTCGAGGCACGTCCCGCGGACGGTACGCCCGTCGTCGCGCTGGCCTTCGGGCCGGGGCTGACCGTCGAGGCGGCGTCGCTGACCGTGGTCGGGAGCGCGGTCGTCGCGGCGGACGCCAGCGGTGCGCCCGCAGTGGTCGACGCGGCCGACGCTGTCGCCCCCGTCGGGGTGGGGGCGTGACCGACGCCGTCGACCTCTCCACCCGCGCGGTCGACCTGCGCGAGTTGATGGACGACCCGGACTGCGACCCCGCGACGCTCGACCGGACCTTCCGCCGCTTCGCCCTGGTGAACGCCGCGGTGTCCGGCTGGCGGTCGGTCTGGCGCACCCACGTCGCCCCGGCACTGCCGCCGACCGGTCGGGCCCGCGTGCTCGACCTCGGCTGCGGCGGCGGTGACCTCGCCCGGTCGCTGGTGCGGTGGGCGCGGGGGGACGGCTTCGACCTCGAGGTCGTCGGGGTGGACCCGGACCCGCGGGCGATCGCGGCGGCGGAGCGACGGACGACGGCCGGGGTGACGTTCCGCACGGAGTCGAGCGCCGACCTGGTCGCGGCGGGCGAGCGGTTCGACGTCGTCGTGTCGAACCACGTGCTGCACCACCTCGACGACGCCGAGCGGGCGGCGTTCCTCCGGGACTCCGGGGAGCTGGCCGTCACCCGCAGTGTGCACTCCGACATCCGGCGTTCGGTGTCCGCCTACCGGCTGTACGCGATCGGGGCGCCGTTCGTCTCGGCGGGCACGTTCATCCGCGAGGACGGTCTCCGTTCCATCCGCCGGAGTTTCACCGTCCCCGAGCTCAGCGCCGCCCTGCCGCCGGGTTGGCGTGCCGAGGCGGCGTCCCCGCACCGGGTCCTCGCCGTCCGCTGACCTTCCGCAGAACGCAACGTGGGCGGCTGCACGCAACGGAACACCGTCGCGCGCAACCGCCCACGTTGCGTTTCGCGACCGCTACGGGCGCAGCAGCACCTTGATCGCCCGACGCTCGTCCATCGCGGCGTAGGCCTCGGGAGCCTGGTCCAGGGGCAGTTCGAGGTCGAACACCTTGCCCGGGTCGATGGTCCGCGACAGCACGTCGGGCAACAGCTCCTCGATGTACGCGCGGGCCGGGGCCATGCCGCCGCCGACCGTGATGTTCTTCGCGAACAGGAACGGCATCGGCAGCTCGGGGTCACCCGCCGGCACGCCGACGTAGCCCACCGCACCACCGGCGCGGACGACCCGCAGGGCCTGGTCCATGCTCTCCGCGGTGCCGACGGCCTCGAGCGCGCAGTCGGCGAGGTCGCCGTCCAGCAGGTCCCGCACGGCCTGGACGCCCTCGTCGCCGCGGGTCTCGACGATGTCGCTCGCGCCGAAGTCGCGCGCCAGCGCCTGCCGGTCCGCGTGGCGGCTCATCGCGATGATCCGCTCGGCGCCGAGACGCTTCGCGGCGAGGACCGCCGACAGCCCGACCGCACCGTCGCCGACCACGACGACGGTCTTGCCCGGGCCGACCCCGGCCGACACCGCGGCGTGGTGCCCGGTGGAGAACACGTCGGACAGGGTCAGGAGCGACGGCACGAGGTCCTCGTCGACCGGCCCGGGCACGACGACGAGGCTGGCGGCGGCGTCCGGCACACGGACGTACTCGGCCTGGGCGCCGCCCAGCGGGTGGCCGTAGGCGTCCGGCGTGACACCGAACGTGGAGCCGTGGTCGCAGCCGCTCGTCATGCCGTGCGCGCAGGCCTGGCAGGTGCCGTCGTTGGTCGTGAACGGTGCGATGACGAAGTCGCCGACGCGCACGTCGGTCACGTCGTCGCCGACCTGGTCGACGACGCCGACGAACTCGTGACCGATCGCCCGCGGTTCCTTCGTGTCGCGGACACCCCGGTAGGGCCAGAGGTCCGAGCCGCAGACGCACGCGGCGACGACACGTACGACGGCGTCGGACGGGGTGAGGATCGTGGGGGCATCGCGCTCTTCGACACGGATGTCGCGGGGGGCGTGGATGACTGTTGCACGCACGGGTGTGCCTTCCGTCGGGATGATGGGGGACCGGCCGGTCGACGTTGTCCGGACGCCCGTCGACAGTACGCTCGTGCGGGTGGACGAGGACCGGTACGGCAGTGACGTGCTCTCGGGCGACTGGCGCTCGCGGGGTGTGCAGAAGGTGCGGCAGGTGCCGCTCGAGCGTGACATGGTGCTCGAGGACCCGGACTCCGGGTGGGCTGGCGCCGTGGTCGGCCTCGAAGCCGGCAACGTCTCGCTCGAGGACTGGAAGGGTCGCGTCCGCGCCTTCCCCTTCGTCGGTCAGTTCCTGCTCGAGGGTGAACTGGTCACCCTGACGCGTCCACAGGCACCGGTCGGTCGGTCCGCCGCGGCCGCGCCGCCGGCTCGTTCCACCGCCGGCACCGCCACGGCCGGGAGGTCCGGAGCGGCCCCGGCGGTCCGGCATGCCTCCGACGGTGGCCGCCTCCGCACCGCGTCCGGGTCGTTCGCCGTCGAGCAGCAGCGCGCCCGGGTGGCCCTGCCGAGCCGGATCATGGTCGAGGGCAAGCACGACGCCGAACTCGTCGAGAAGGTGTGGGGCGCGGACCTCCGCGTCGAGGGGGTCGTCGTCGAGGAGCTGTCCGGCGTCGACAACCTGGCCGACGTGCTGGACGACTTCCGCCCGACCCGGGAGCGCCGGGTCGGCGTCCTCGTGGACCACCTCGTGCCGGGCTCGAAGGAGTCCCGTTCCGCCGACGCCGTGATGCGCGGGAAGTGGGGCGCACACGTGCTCGTCGTCGGACACCCGTTCGTCGACGTCTGGCAGTCGGTGAAGCCGGCACGTGTCGGACTGCAGGCCTGGCCGACGATCCCACGGTCGATCGAGTGGAAGGCCGGCATCTGCCAGGCACTCGGGTGGCCGCACGCCGAGCAGGCCGACATCGCCCGGGCGTGGCAGCGGATCCTGGGGCAGGTGCGGACCTTCGCCGACCTCGAACCACAGCTGCTCGGTCGGGTCGAGGAGCTGATCGACTTCGTGACCGAGCCGGTCTGACGGTCGCGCACCGGGCCTCCCGTCGCGCCTCGGGGCGGATCCCGGGCGCGCCGCCTACGCTTGCAGGATGGACGGCATCGACGGACGCGTGCGGAACGCCGTCGACGTCTGGTTGCGCTGGCTGCCCCGGTGGCAGATCGGGACGGCCCGTCCACGCACCCGCATCTGCCGACGCTGCACGGGCTCGCCGATCGCCGCCGCGGCGGGGTTCGGGCCGGACGTTCCGCATCCGGTGCAGCACGCGCTGATCGGTCGGATGTCCGCCATCGTCGAGGACGCGGTCGACGACCACACGGCGAAGAACCTGCCGCTGCTGCAGCGTGAACTCGAGCGGGCCGCAGCACGCAAGCGACGCTCGGGGTACCAACCCGCCGACGGGTTGTCGCCGGAGTTCCAGGGCCTGGACGTGGACCCGCAGCCCGAGCCGGGCGAGCCGTTCCTGTTCACCCTCGGCGAGCTGGCGGGCACCGGGGCGAGCGAACAGGAGCCGCGCGAGCCGCTGTCCGACGAGGCGAAGGCCGCACTCCGCCACGAGATCGAGCTGTCCGACGAGTGCGCGCGGTCGACCGGCACGGCCGTGTGCCTGGCGCTGCTGGACCACCGGGAGCGCATCGCCGAGGCCGTCGAGCGTCTCGTCGAACCGCAGATCGCCGCGCTGGTGTCGGACATGTTCCGCGGGTTCGACGGCCCGGACGAGGGTCCGCGGGGCGGCCTCTTCTAACCGGCAGCCCGGGCGTCGCCGCCCGCCGGACGCCTGCCCGACCGGAGGCGGACCACGAGTCGGGCGAGGAGCCGCCAGCCGACCAGGAACACGCCGAGCACGATCGTCGCCACGACGAGGAACGAGATCGGCAGTGGGTTGCCGTCGACCACGCCCTGCCCGGTCGCGACCCGGATCGCCATCCCGACGAACACCGTCAGGATCCACGCCACGACACCGGTCGGCCAGATCGCGAGCGGGCGCGACCACGCCCCGGAGGTCACGTACGCGATCGCCCACCCCGCCAGGAACGGGTACGCGGTCGTCCACAGGCCGAGCGGCGCGAACGCCTCGCCGTGCGAACTGCGTCCGATGACGGCGAACGCGACGATGAGCACGACGTCGACGACCGCCGCGAGCCAACCCCAGGTACGAGTCTCCACGGCACCATCCTCTCAGGCCCCGACCACATGGCCACCGGCCGCGTGGCCCCCGGCTGTTCACCGCCGCGTCACGTGGTGTTCGGGCCGCGCTCCCACGATGGGACGGTGACGACGCTCGAGACCCCGGCACCGACGACGACCGGGAGGCCCGGCCTCCGTCCGCCCCGGATCGTCGCCTCGCGTGGGGCCCCGGGTGTCCGCCGCGAGAACACGCTGCCGGCCGTCGCCGTCGCCGAGGCCCTCGGTGCCGACGTCGTCGCGGTCGACGTCCGGGTCACCGCCGACGGGGTCGCCGTGCTGCTGCACGACGAGACCCTCGGCCGGATGTGGGGCGACGGCCGCCGGGTCTCCGCGACGCCGTGGTGCGACGTCGCACGGCTGGGCAACGGGCTCGACCGCATCCCACGCCTCGACGCCGTGCTCGAGCGGCTCGAGGGGTGCTCCGCCGCACTGGTGGTCGGGCTCGCGGACCCGGCCGATGCCGAGGCCGCGGTGCGCACCGTGGCGGGAGCCGGCACCGGCGTGGACGACGCCGTGCGGGTGGCCTGGCGCGGGACGCTGGCTGCGATGCAGGCCGTCCGGGCGCTGCTGCCCGAGGCCGACGTCTGGATGCCCTGGGACACCCTCCGAGCGCCGACGGCCGCCGACGTGCAGGAGCTCGGGCCCTCGACACTCGACCTCGACGTCGCCTTCCTCACGCCCGCCACCGTCCGCGCGGCACACGCCCTCGGGCTGTGCGTCGCGGTGTGGACCGTCGACGACCCGGAGCCGACCCGTTGGGTGACCCGGCTCGGCGCGGACCTGGTCCTCACCGAGGACGTCGCCACGGTGCACGCCGTCCTGGCCGCCGCCGAGCGGGACGGCTGGTCGCGGCCGGTGCGGGAGCCCGGCGAGGCCGAGGTCGCCGGCCGCGCCCAGACCCTGGCACACCGGATCGCGCACGAGGTCATCGCCTTCACCCGCGAACACCGCGTCGATCCGGACGCCGGAGACACCGGAGCGCAGGTCACGGCACTGGACCGGTCGATCGAGCAGCACGTCCGCGGTCGCGTCCGGGCGGCGTTCCCCGAGCACGGCTTCGTCGGCGAGGAGTACGGCGTCGCCCCCGGGGACAAGCACCGGTGGTACCTGGACCCCGTCGACGGCAGCCGGAACCTGGCGAACGGCGTGCCGTGGACGAGCACCTCGCTGTGCCTGACCCGGTCCGGGCGCCCCCTGGTCGGCGTCGTCGTGGACCCCTGGCGCGGCGAGGTCCTGGAGGCCCGCCGCGGCCGGGGAGCGACCGAACGCGACCGGGTGCTGCGCCTCGACGACGCCCCGCGCGCCCTCGCCGGCGCCGTGGTCGGGACCGAGCTCGACGGTGCCCACCCGTGGCCCGGCTTCGGCGCGTTCGTCGACGCGCTCGCCGCCCGGTCCTGCTCCGTGCGCGTCCCCGGCTCGGGCACCCTGACGATCGCCCAGGTCGCCGCCGGCCGGGGGATCGGGGCGTGCATGCCGGCGTTCGACCCGGTCGACCACGGTGCCGCCGTGCTCCTCGTGCACGAAGCCGGTGGGGTCGTGCTGACCCTCGACGGGCCGGTGCAGGACTTCCCGCCCGCCGGTGTGCCGTTCCTGGCGGCGCACCCGGGCGCGGCCGACGAGCTGTTCGCGGTCTGGACCGCGGCGGTCACCGGGGCCGGGCCGACGTCCTGACGGTGGACGGGCCTCCCGGACGGGAGGTGCACGGCGGCTTCTGAGCGCACGCACAGTCAGACCCGGCCGACGGTGCCTAGCGTGGGCGCCAGTGGGCACGGTGCCCGCGACGAAGGAGCACACCATGGGATTCCTCGACCGTCTGCTCGGCCGCGAGGAGCGTCCGGAGCAGCCACGACGCGGAACCGGTGGTGCACCGCAGCCGGGCTACCAGTACGGCCAGCAGTCGTACCAGCAGGCGCCGGCCGCACCGTACGGGGCAGCCACGCCGTCCGGTGTACCCGACCGGTCAGGACCCGGCCAGCAGCCCGGGGGCGAGGACCAGCGCGCCGTCGAGCGGTACCGCTACCTGCTCCGCACCGCGCCGCCCGAGCGGATCGAGGAGGTGCACGCCGAGGCGTTCGCCACCCTGACGCCCGAGCAGCGCCGGATGGTCTACGACGAGTTCACCCGCACCGCTCCGGCCGGCGAGGCCCCACGTGGCGATGATCCTCGCTCGCTCGCCCAGAGTGCGACCCGGTCCGAGCTCCGGCAGCCCGGGTACATGGAGCGCTCGCTCGGTGGCATCGGTGGCGGCGGCATGGGTGGTGGCTTCGGCGGACGGCAGGGCTCGGGCTTCGGCAGCATCCTCGGCGCCTCGCTACTCGGCACCGTCGGCGGCTACGTGATCGGGTCCGCCCTGATGAGCGCCTTCCTCCCGGACCCCGGGTCGTTCGACGGTGGAACCGATGCGAGTGGTGCGGATGACGGCGGTTCGGGGGACACTGGTGACGGATCCGGCGACGGCGGTGCGGCCGACGGCGGCGGGTACGACAACGCCTCCTGGGGCGACGGTGGTTCCGACTTCGGCGGCATGTCCGACGGCGGGTTCGACCAGGGCTCCAGCGACTTCGGTGGTGGCTTCGACGTCTGAGTGGCGTCCGTCGCTCCCGCCGCCCGGTCGACCGGGTCCGCGTGTCCGGTCGGCCCCGAGGGACGCAGCCGGTCACGAAGGAGCGACATGGCCATCATCGAGGCCTCCGGCCTCACCAAGACCTACCGATCCAAGTCGGGGCCCGTGCACGCACTGGCGGGCCTCGACCTCTCGGTGCCCGAGGGCACCGTCACCGCACTGCTCGGCCCGAACGGGGCCGGGAAGACCACCACCGTGAAGGTCCTCACGACCCTCGTCGAACCGGACGCCGGGTCAGCGTCCGTCGCCGGCATGGACGTCGTCGCCGACCCACAGGGCACCCGCCGCGCGATCGGCGTCTCCGGGCAGTACGCCGCCGTCGACGAGAACCTCACCGGGTTCGAGAACCTCGAGATGATCGGGCGGCTCTACCACCTGGGCCGACGAGCAGCGCGCGACCGGGCACGCGAACTCATCGACGTGTTCGGGCTCTCCGAAGCGGGCGACCGCCCCGTCAAGGGGTTCTCCGGCGGCATGCGCCGTCGGATCGACCTCGCCGGGGCCCTCGTGATGAACCCGCGCGTGCTGTTCCTGGACGAGCCGACGACGGGCCTCGACCCGCGCAGCCGCCTCGCGCTCTGGGGCATCATCGAGGACCTCGTCGCCGGCGGAGCCACGGTGCTCCTCACCACGCAGTACCTCGAGGAGGCCGACCAGCTGGCCGACGACATCGCCGTCATCGACGACGGCCGGGTCATCGCCGAGGGCACCTCGGACGAGCTCAAGGCCCAGGTCGGCGGACACCGCGTCGTCGTCACCCTCGTGGACGCCGCCGACGGGGACGCCACCACCACCGTCCTCCGGCGGCACGGCAGCGGGGAGGTCGAGACGAGCGGCGACGGTCGCACCCGGGCCGTCACCGTCGACGCCGGGCCCGCGGCGCTGCAGCGGGTCCTCGCCGACCTCGGCGCCGCCGGCATCGCGCTGCACGACGCCGGGATGCGCCGCCCGACGTTGGACGACGTGTTCCTCCGGCTCACCGGGCACGCCGCGACAGACGACCAGGACGGCGGTGGGGGCGGACGTGTGGACGGGACGGCGGCGACCGGTCCGTCGGGCGGGGAGCGGGCCTCCCGACAGGAGCTGGTGCCATGACCACCACCACGACCGGCACCGGCAACGCGCTCGGGCGGCAGCTGCCCGTCGTCGTCACCGCCCCGCTCGCCGTCTGGTTCGAGGACGGCTGGACGGTGACGAAGCGGAACCTGATCAAGATCAAGCGGTCGCCGGACATGCTCGTGTTCGCCGTGCTGCAGCCGATCATGTTCGTCCTGCTGTTCAGCCAGGTCTACGGCGGCGCCATCAGCGTGCAGGGGACCGACTACACGCAGTTCCTGATGGCGGGGATCTTCGCGCAGACCGTCGTCTTCGGCGCCACGTTCTCCGGATCGGCGATGGCGCAGGACCTCAAGGAAGGACTCATCGACCGGTTCCGGACCCTGCCGATGTCGGCCTCGGCCGTGCTCGTCGGACGGACGAACTCCGACCTCGTGCTCAACGGCATCTCGATGGTGATCATGATGGCCACCGGGCTGGCGGTCGGTTGGCGGGTGGGATCGTCACCGGTGGAGTTCGTCGGCGGGCTCGCACTGCTCCTGCTGTTCAGCTACGCGTTCAGCTGGGTGATGGCCCTGCTCGGCATGAGCGTCAAGACGCCCGAGGTGATCAACAACGCCTCGTTCATGATCCTGTTCCCGCTCACGTTCATCTCCAACGCCTTCGTGCCCAGCGAGACGATGCCGCTCGTGCTCCGGGTGTTCGCGGAGTGGAACCCGGTCTCCTCGCTCGTGCAGGCGGCGCGCGAGCTGTTCGGCAACGCCGGATCGGCGCCGGTGCCGGAGATCTGGACCATGCAGCACCCGATCACGACGGTGTTGATCGGGATCGCGGTGATGCTCGCGGTGTTCGTGCCGTGGGCGGTGAACAAGTACACGAGGATCAGCAGCAAGTAGGAGCGGGCTGCCGTCGCTCGTCGCTCGTCGCTAGTCGTGCAGGATGGCGTCGCGCACCTTACGGCGCAGGACCTTGCCGATCATCGAGCGGGGGAGGTCCTCGACCACCACCACCCGCCGCGGCACCTTGTACGCGGCGAGGTGGTCGCGGGACCAGGCCCGGAGCGCATCTCCGTCGAACGTCGCCGGGTCGGTCGGGATCACCGCGGCGACGACCTGCTCGTTGCCGCCCTGCGTGATGCCGACGACCGCGACCTCCTTGACGCTGGGGTGCTTGAGGAGGGTGTCCTCCACCTCGGAGGGTGCGACGTTGAACCCGCCGGTGATGATGAGCTCCTTGAGCCGGTCGACGATGCGCACGAACCCGTCCGCGTCGATCGCCACGATGTCGCCCGTCCGAAACCAGCCGTCGGAGGTGAAGACCTCGTCGGTGGCCTCGGCCTTGCCCCAGTAGCCGCCGAAGACCTGCGGGCCGCGGACCTGCAGCTCACCGGACTCGTCGGTGCCGAGCACCCGGGACTCGTCGTCGGGGTCCACCACCCGGCACTCGGTCGACGGCAGCGGCAGGCCGATCGCACCCAGGCGGCGGGCGTCCGACACCGGGTTCGCCATGAGCACGGGAGAGCACTCGGACAGGCCGTAGCCCTCCACCAGGAAGCCGCCGGTGCGGGCCTCCCAGGGCTCGATGACGTCCTGCGACAGCGGCATCGCGCCGGAGATGCCGATGTCGATGCCCGCCAGCGACACCTTCGCCGAGTCGGCGGCGTGCTGCAGCCGGGCGTAGATCGGCGGCACGGCCGGCAGGAACGTCGGCGGACGCTTCTTGATCGCCTTGAGGACCAACGCAGGGTCGAACGCCGGGAACAGGACGAGCCTCCCGGCGATGCTCATCGCGAACGTGAGGCACAGTGTCAGGCCGTACGCGTGGAACATCGGCAGCACCGCGTGCACGACGCTGCCGTCACCTGCGCTGATCTGGGGGATCCAGGCACGGGCCTGCGCGGCGTTCGCCAGCAGGTTCCGGTGCGTCAGGACGGCACCCTTCGGGGTGCCGGTCGTGCCGGAGGTGTACTGGATGAGCGCGACATCGTCGGTCTCCGGCCGCGGGTGCCGCTTCGACAGCTTCCGGGCCGACACCAGGTCGTCCCACCGCGTGGTTCCGGACACCGAGGTCGTGAGCTTCGCGCGGGACTCGCGGGCCTTCGCCACCGGCAACGACAGTGCCAGGCGCGTGCTGCGCGGCATCGCCCGGGTGAGGTCCACCGAGACGATCGCATCCAGCGCGACGTCCTTCGGGAAGTCCTGCAGCGTCGCCACCGACTTGTCCCACGCGATCGCGACCTTCGCGCCGTGGTCCTCGAACTGGTGGCGCAGCTCCCGCGGTGTGTACAACGGGTTGTGCTCCACGACGATGCCGCCGAGCCGGAGCACCGCGTAGAACGCCACGACGTGCTGCGGACAGTTCGGCAGCACCAGCGCCACCCGGTCGCCCTTCGTCACGCCGAGCTTGCGCAGCCCGTTCGCGGCACGGGCGATCTGCTCCTCGAGCTGGGCGTACGTGGTCTCCCGCGTGAAGAACTCGAGCGCGACCGCCTTCGGGAAGCGCCGTGCCGACTGCTCCACGAGATCCGGCAGGGACCCCGTCATCGGTTCGATGTCGTGCGGCACCCCTGACGCGTAGGAGGCAAGCCAGGGACGAGGCGTGTCGATGCTCACGTCGACCAACCTAGCGGGCGGACCCGAGGGGTTGTCAGACGAGGGCGGTGCGCGCGTCGGCAGCGGTGGTCGCCGGGGGTGCCGCGGGTGCCTCGGGTGCCGCGGGTGCCTCGGACGTTGCTCGGGACGCTCATCGGCGCAGACGCGGTTTCCGGCGAGTGTCCGGTGCGCTGTCAGGGGGCCGACGGACCATGACGGCATGTCGTTCGTCACCGATGCGTTCCGCACCCGCTTGCAGGCCACGTTCACGGGCAACACCCACGGCAGCCCGGAGTGGGTGGACGAGCTCGAGAAGGGAACCGACGCCGGCTTCTTCGGCCCCGGCTCCGCCACCTGGTCCGTGCACGGCGGCAACCAGACCATCGTCGCCGGCGTCCGGGCGCTCCTCGTCCAGGCCCTGCACCCCGGGGCGCTCGCCGGGGTCGCGGACCACTCCCGGTACAAGGAAGACCCGTTCGGCCGGCTCGCGGGCACCATCCGCTGGATCTACACCGTCACCCACGGCGACACCGACACCGCCACCTCCGGCAGCGAATGGGTGCTCCGGCTCCACGAGCGGGTGCGCGGCCTGTACGTCGACGGTCACGGCATCGGACGGCCGTACACGGCGAACGACCCGGATCTCGCCCGCTGGGTGCACCTCGCGTTCACCGACGCGTTCCTCCGCACCGCCCAGCGCTGGGGCGAGCCGATCCCCGGTGGTGCCGACGCCTACGTCCGCGAGTGGGCCGTCGCCGGACGCCTGATGCGCGTGCACGACGCCCCCGAGACCGAGGTCGAACTCCGCGCGCAGATGGACGGCTACCTCGACCGCGGCGAGCTCGCCGTCACACCCCGGACCCGTGAGGTCCTGCGGTTCATCAAGAACCCGCCCCTCGCCGCGATGCTCCGACCCGGCTACCGAGCGATCTACCAGGGCGCGGTGTCGACCCTCGACCCGCGACACCGGGCGCTGCTCGGGATCCGGGCACCCATGATCGGTCCGATCGAGCTGCCCGTCGACCGGGCGACCGGGCTGGTCCTCGACGGCATCACCGGCGTGCTGGGCAACCAGACGGGCAGCGAGCGGGCGGCGATGCGGCGCATCGAGCGGCTCGAGCGTGAGGCCGCGGACGCGAGGTCCGGAGAGCGCGGGCTCGGCGCAGCCTGAGGGGTGCGGGAGCGGGGGCTCGGCGCGGCGGCGCCTGCGG